>NZ_JBRCOK010000117.1:0-15480 GCF_053501535.1 Bellilinea sp.
AATTTTTCGAGCGGGGCGGCGCACTTCACGCTGGTGATCAGCCGCGGCCCTTCGGATGGGAACGCTTCTTCTTCCGGCGCAGCGCCGCATGGAATGGGGAAGGCGATCGAAACCGTACGCGTTTCCACATCGCGCGTGAACAGCTCGGGAGTCAGAAAGGCGGTCAGCAGCTGGCGTCCTTTGGGCAGGTCGCGGAACAGACGGGGAAAATCCGCTTCGGTGACGCGGTAAGAGATGACGAATGCGGCAATCACCAGTGCGGTGATGAAGGTATTGCGAACCAGGCGCGTCAGGGGCATGTTACACCAGCCTTTCGCGCACTTTGGCGCTGACGTAGTCCAGCGCGATGACAATGACCGCGATGGCAATAAAAACCGCACTCACTCCGCGCATGTTGTTGACGCGAATCAGTTCGATGAGCAAAAAGCCAATGCCGCCGCCGCCTACCAGGCCGATGACGGTAGCCGAACGCACATTGATATCCCAACGGTAGATGGTAAAGGCGGTGAAGGGGGGGATGATTTGGGGGATGACGGCATAGCGCACGACCTGCAGCCAGTTTGCGCCGGTTGCGCGTACCGCCTCGATTGGACCGGGGTCTATCCCTTCGATGACCTCTGAGTACAGTTTGCCCAGTGCTGCGATCGAGTGCAACGCCAGCGCCAGCATACCTGCAAACGGCCCTAAACCGACAATGACCACGAAAACGATGGCAATGATCAGCGATTCAATGGAACGCAGGATGTTAAGCAGGGTGCGGACAACCAGATAAATTGCATAGGTGACCGGATTGCCGCTCATCAGGTTGCGCGCTGCCAGGAAGGAAACCGGCACGGCAAACAAAACCGCCAGACCGGTTGCCAGGAAGGCCATCGAAACGGTTGCCAGCGCGCCTTTCAGCACCTCGTTGCCGATGAAGGAAAGTTCGAAGCCGCCAAGCGGGCGGTACTGCTCGAAATAGACGCGGTGAAACTGCGGGAGGGTGGGGTCGGGCGCCGCTACAAGGGCGGTAGTGGGAACGCGAATGGTCGTGGTCACGGAGCCGTTTTCATCGGAGGTCAGCTTGAGCATGGTAATTTCGCCTTCGCCCAGCATGAGCATGTTGCCGATCGGGTTTTGCCAGTACACCTGGGTTTCGGCGTTCGGCCACATTCCGGTCACACTGACGATGAGTGTTTCGCCCACTCTACCGCAATCGGGAATGACCATGGCCGTCCGTCCGGCATCTTCGCGGCGGGCAGCCGGCGGCTGGCTGGAGCAGGGGACTTCCACCGCTACCCACATCTGATTCACTTCACGGCGCGGCTGGATGAAATCGGGGCGTGTCATTGGCCGCAGAATGGCAAGCGCACGATCCAGGTTGGCGCGGCTGAAGTCAATTTCCACCACCTGCCAGCCAATTGAATAAGCGGCGGCCAGGCCAAAGAAAAGCGGCAGCAAAACCGAACGTCCCCGTCCACCTGCCAGGCTGACGGCATCCCAAATGTTCCACAGCCAGATGAGAATGGGAGAAAGATACCAGAGCGGTTGACCATACCAGACTGTGGTTGCCAGCATCGCCAGAAAACCGACCAGGATACCCACGCCGCGCGCAGTTGCGCCGAGCAGGATCTGCCCCAGGCCGGGTATCACGATCGAAACGAGAGCAATTTTCGCATCTCTCGACATATCCCGCCCCTCACAGTGAAGCAGCGCGGACTTCCTGCGCTTCTTCGCCGTAGATTTCTTTGAATTTAACGCGGTCAATCTCTTCGGCGGATCCCTCAAAGACTTTCATGCCGTCTTTGAGCGCCACCACACGCGTGGCGTAGCGGTGAACGAGGTCCAAAAAGTGCAGCGAGCAGATGACGGTAATTCCCTCTTTGTTGAGCTGCTCCAGATATTGTAAGATGGAGTGTGAAAGGACCGGGTCGAGGCTGGCAACCGGCTCATCCGCCAGAATCAGTTTGGGTTCCTGCATCAGCGCGCGGGCAATACCCACCCGCTGCTGTTGGCCGCCGGAGAGGGAATCGGCGCGGTTGTGGGCTTTTTCCGCGATTCCGACCCGTGCCAGGGCTTGCAGAGCGCGGTCTTTTTCTTCCTGCGGCCAGATTCCGATCAGGCTGGCCCAGGGATTGACATATCCCAATCTCCCGGCAAGCACATTCGTCAATACGCTGGAGCGTTTGACCAGGTTGAATTGCTGAAAGACCATGCCAATTTTTCGGCGGATGTGGCGCAATTCGGTGGGCGAAGCAGTGGTGATGTCCACCCCGTCCCAAATGATTTTGCCTTCGGTCGGTTCAATCAGGCGGTTGATGCAGCGTAACAGGGTGGATTTGCCCGAACCGGACAGCCCAATCACAACCAGAAATTCACCGTCGGCGACATCGAAGGAAACATTTTTAAGCGCCTGAGTGCCGTTCGGGTAAGTTTTGGAGAGGTTCTGGATTTTCAACATGGCAACCTCGTAACCCCGTAACCCCTCCAGCCAGCCTCATGATGGGTAAGGGGGGATGGGTGACGGGCAAAAAATAGGGAGGACAATTCGTCCTCCCTATGGGTTTTTCGGAATGGTTTACTTGAAAAGGGTGGTTGGGTCAATGCCGGAGGCTTCGAGATAGACGCGGTATTCATCGTAGAAGGTATCGTCCACCTCTTTCAACCCCTGAATGCTGTAACCGCCGTTCTTGAGCAGGGTCAAACCTTCTTCCGTCGCGGCCAGATCCAGCAATGCCTTGGTCAGTTTCTCGCGCAGATCAGCCGGGACGTTGCTGGCGAAGGAAACATTGTCGTTCGGGATGAACGGCTCGGAGACCCAGATGATGACCACTTTGTCGTTGACATCCGGGAAGTCATTGACCACATTCGAACGGGCGTCAATGAAAGTTGCTCCAAAGTCGCAGATTTCGCCCTTCGGGCTGAGGTAGACCGACTTGATGACAGTTGGATGCCCCTGAACGAAAGCGCCGGCTTTGACTTTGATATTGTTTGCTTTGAGCAAGCCAAACGGCAGCACATAACCGGATGAGGAGAGCGGGTCAGTCCAACAGGGTTTTTTATCGGCAAATTGCGCCAGCGCGGTGGCCGCATCCGCAGTCGTTTTACCGGTGGCCACGTCATAGTAGGGAGTGAAGCCGGCGGCGGCATTGGCAACGAACTGGAAGCCGTAGTGGTCTGCGCCGTTGCGGATGGTTGCCAGGGCAACATCGGCATAACCCTTGCCGTGCGCCACAACATACTGGGTGGGGGCCAGCCAGCCGATGTGCGCCTGTCCGGCGCCCATGGCTTCAATCATGGCGGCGTAATTGGTTGGGACAACGGTCTTGATGGTCAGGCCGGTCATTTCGCTCAACTTGGCAGCAATTGCCTCGCCGCCGGTCTGAAGTTCCTGGGTGGTTGCGGAGGGGGCCAGTGCCATGATAAGCGGATTTTCAGGTGTACCGAGCTGCGGTTCGGGTGTAGGCGGTACTTCAGTCGGGGCCGGGGGCTCGGTGGGTTTAGGGGCTTCGGTGGGTTTGGCGGCCTCGGTTGGTTTTGGAGCTTCCGTGGGGGGCACGGGCGTAGCCGCCGGGCTGCAAGCAGCCAATACCAGAGAAGCCGTAACCAGCAAAGCAAATAGAATAGATATTGGGCGTTTCATTTTTTTTCTCTTCTCCTTGGGGTGGATTTTCCTGTGAGGTACAGGATGACATCAGGATAATACAACTTAATTAACGGTAAGGCAAGGAAATTTTGGTCTAAATTTAATTAAGGTTTGGTTATCGCTTTGTAAAAAATAGGCATTCTCGACACTGCAGAATCACCAACTTTTTTGTAATTGTGCTGTGCGATCTAATTGCTTACCGCCGAGGTCATTCAAAACCGTATTTGGACCTGGGCAATTCTCTGTGGTTGCCCGATTAAACCGAACTGACGTGATTTAGCCACATCTTCACCCATTCCGCATCTATCCGTGCCAGCCGCGCTTTCTTTAAGTTCTCCCGCATGACCCATTGGATATCTTTGTCTGTTGTAGCCAACCACTTCTCCATTAGCATTTTACCTTCATTGGGTAGAGCGACAACCGCTACACTCCAACAATACCCAAGACCTTTTCGTAATATCAAGAAGTCTTCACTTCGGCGATTCTGAACTCGTTCAAAGGTAGCCGTGATTTCGTCCAGAATTCTCAACACTTCCTTAGCGTGTATTGGTTTAACAAGCAACCGTGGTTCACAGAGCGCGGCCGCCGCAGCCCGTTGTTCTAGCGGTATTCCTTTGCTCCACTTTTGCATTGCAGTTATCAACTGATCCATGCTTACGTCACCGAACCGTTGGAGAGCCATGGCGACTGCCTCACGAATCCGCCACCGTGGATCAGAGGCGTGAACTCGTAAAGTTTCGAGCAATGCGGTGTTGCCTTGAGCGAGTAATCGCCCCAGACCCACAACTCCACAAAAGGCAAGAAATTCGTAGGGCGAGTTTACCGGTGCTTGATCGGCTGTGTAGGCGATGTATCGCCGAAATAGTTCCAGATTACCTTCGTCTGCGACAACCTGCGCAAGTTCAAGGTTCCCGCGGGGTCCGGGAAGCTTTGATTCTTTCAGCAAATATGGATCCCAGTCATCAAGTGTTTGCAGTATTTTTCGGTATTCATCCATTTTTGACATGGTTGGCTCTGATAATTTCCTCAAATCCCATTTTGATCATGTGCCCCTGACAAGACTTTTGAAACAGCATTTCCTTTAAGTCGAAATGGTGTTCACGGTTGCCCGCTAAAATCGGTTTCGGAGGGGATAATCTTCCCTCTCATCAGCCTATTATAAAGCCTTGAAGATATGAATTTTGCCGATGTTATGTGCCATCGCAAACACACTCCTATTTTTCGACGGTTTCCACGGCTTGCGTTAGCCGCTGGTGGGTGGGCGTGGATTCGGCTGCGGAGCAGGACAAAGCCCAAAGCTAGAAAATGCCTGAAAATACCGCACGCCGCCGAAGGTAGCAGTCCCAAACGTCATGTGCACACGGTGTTGGGAAGGATCTTCTCATACGAGTCCCTGCACTGCCCACGCTCTTGCCGATAGTGTGATTGAACCATCGACGGAGAAAATTAACCGCGTTCGCAACACTTCTCTGATTCGATCACATTTTTCAATTTCCAAAGAGGCAAGGTATGTGGGTGCAGCCCCTTTTTCAATCACTTCGGCAACCAGCCGTTCGTATGCTTTATCCGCTTTGGCTGGCCGCCCGCTGCGCGGTTTGGTCGCCAGTTCTTCTACGCCGCCTGTGCGCCAGCGCTTGATCCAGGAGTAAACCGTTGGAATACTTACCGCTTGCATTTTCGCCACTTCATCAGGCTTGTATCCCAGGTGTAACAACCGAATGGCTGTGCATCGTTGGCGCACGCCTGGTCGTTGATCTCGCTTCATTGCAGTCTCTACAATTTGCAACTCTTGTTCGGTCAGGTGATAGTCTCGGGCTTTTGGCATGTTCCCAGTTTACCATGAATAATGGTTTGTTAAGGTACTTTCAACGAACTACTAAGGCAAGGAAATTTTGGTCTAAATTTTATTAAAGTCTGGTTATCGCTGTGTAAAAAGTGGGACAACTCACGGCCAAAGGAATTGGGCGGGGTGCAGTTGCGCGTAGCCGTGACCCATTCTAACCATCTTTGCATCCGGACAATTCTCTGAATTTACCCGCGTAGCCAAAATTTCACCGTTCTCAGTCTGATCACATTCCTCTTTGTAAAATTCTGCAAAAAATGGCTCTTGAAATTTGCGTAAAATTTACTTAAAATGATAGTAACCGATTACGTAAATTTTACGCAATTTTTCAGCGCCTATGACCGCCAAGCTCACCCAAAAACAACTTGCTCATCAACTCGGCGTTTCCGTCGCCACCATCTCGCGGGTGCTTAACGATAAGCCCGGCGTCAGCGATGAAATCCGCGAACGGGTGCTGGAACTGATGGCTCAGGCCGGCTATGCCCCCAACGGGGCAGCCCGCTCGCTGGCCACCTCGCGCACCGGCCTGATCGCTTTTGTCGTCCATCAATCCAGCCATGATTCCCGTGAAGACCCGTTTTATCCCTTCATTGTCGCCGGCGCGGAGAGCTTCCTCAGCAGCCAACAGGTTCACATTCTCTTCACCAGCCTGGATGACGACACCATGCAAAAACCGCAGAACTTTACGGCCGTCGCCGAGCGGCGGGTGGATGGACTGATTCTGGCCGGGCCGGATATTTCGCCCAACTTCATCCTTTACCACCTCTCACAGGGCGTCCCGCTGGTGATCATTGACAACTGCCTGCAAAACAGTGAGGTCAACTGTGTCCTGAATGATGACTTTGGGGGTGAATATCAGGCCGCCCGCCATCTGATTCAGAAAGGCCGCCGCAAGATCGTATTCCTTTCCGGGCCGCTTGAATGGGTCAGCAGCCGCGAGCGCGGGCGGGGTTATGCTCACGCGCTCAGCGAGGCTCACCTCTCTCCGCAGATGGTGTATGCCGCCGAAACCACCATTGCCAGCGGTGAGCAAGCCATGGCCGAAGCGCTCGAACGCTGGCCGGACCTGGATGGCGTGTGTGCCGCCAACGATGCCATGGCAATTGGGGCGATGCGCGTCCTGACCAGCAGCGGCCGGCGCATTCCTCACGACGTGGCTGTGTTTGGCTTCGATGATATTGGCTGGTCAACCCTGACCACCCCGCCGCTCAGTACGGTACATGTTTATAAACGGCAGTTGGGGGTGCTGGCCGCTCAGCGCCTGCTGGATGTGATTGCCGACCCCGAACTGCCGCCGGTCAAAGTCATTTCCGGCACGCGCCTGATTTTACGTCAGTCCACCGGTGATTGATTTCTAAAGGAGGTGAAACGCAGTTCAATAATCTGATCCTTTTGTTCGTCCAACCCCGTTCAAATTCCAATCCATTTTTTAAGAAGAATTCCGGAGGAAGGAAATGAGAAAGCAAGTATTGTTTTACCTGCTGACAGCCTTGACTGTCATGGGGATGGTGCTGGCAGCCTGCGCTTCCCCACAGACCCCGCCTTCACCGACCCAGGCCCCCCAGACCGGTGATCAGGGTGGCCAGGCTCAACCTCAGCCGACCCAGCCTCCCGCCAAACCGGCTGAAAAAGTGACCATCCGTCTGACGACCTGGGCCGGCGCCGGTGAAGCGGCCGAATTGCAGCAAATTCTCGACCGCATCAATGCCGAGAACACCGATTTCCAGATCGTCCATGAGCCGGCCCCCGATGACTACTACACCAAAGTCCAGACCACCCTGGCCGGCGGTACGGCAGCCGATTTGATCTGGCTCTCGCAGGAGTGGATTGCTAACCTGGCTTCCAAAGGCGCCTTGCTGGACATCACCGACTACCTCAAGAACGACAGCAGCCCGGCCGCTCAGCTGGATGATTACTTCGCAGATGTCCTCAAAACGGCTGCTTACCAGGGCCGCTATTATGGCCTGCCGTGGATTGCACAGCCGGTAGTGCTGTATTACAACAAGGCTCTATTCGATGCGGCCGGTTTGGCCTACCCCGATGAATCGTGGACTTGGGAAACCTTCAAGGAAGCCGCCAAGACGCTTACCAAAGACCTAGACGGCGACGGCCGCAACGACCAGTGGGGCTTTACCCTGAACGGCTGGCCGCCTCCGCAGATGTTCGTCTGGCAGGCCGGCGGCGAGGTCATCTCCAATGATCTGAAATCCAGCCCGGTGGATTCGCCGGAAGCCATCAAAGCCCTGGAGTTCTATCAGGAGATGATCTACAGCGATGTGTATGCCCCGCCGCAGGCTACCATTCAGGAACAGGGCTTTGGCGAGATGTTCAAAGCCGGCAAGATTGCCATGTTCATGGGCGGCGCCGCTGATGATTTGGACCGCGTTGAAGGGCTGGATGTCGGCGTAGCACCGGTGCCGGCCGGGCCGGCCGGACGGCAAACCTTCGCCTGGACGGCCTCTACCGTCATTGCTGCCCAGACCAAGAATCCCGAACTGGCCTACAAGGCTCTGGTGCAGCTGACCGAGGGCATCCACGGCTGGAAGATCGTCCCGCCGCGCAAATCGCTGGCAACCGCCGAGGCGATCAGCCGCATTGAGCCGCGCAAAGCCAAGAGCGCCGAGGCAATTGCTCAGGCCGTCCCGTCCATGCGCTCCTTCAACATTCTGCCGCGCCATCAAGAATGGGACTCGATCTTCTGGGGCGAGTTGATGGATCCGTTGTTCCAGAAGAAAGCGACCCCGGCAGAACTGGCTCCTGAAATCCGCAAAAAATTGGAAGCCGTTCTGCCCTGACCGTTCTGAACTTTCAGATAGATTCAACCTCCTGCCTGCGCGGAAGCGCAGACAGGAGGTATCCAAACCAGAAGTTGGGAATTTAGGATGATCATCTCGGCTTGGGAAACATACTTTCCAACGCTCATCCGCTGGAGTGCAGTCGGGGCAGGGGTGATTCTGTTGATGATCGGTTTGTATTACCTGCTGCGCTTTTTCAAGGTCAAACACGAAATCGCCAACGGGTATGCCCTGATCCTGCCGTGGATTCTGGGTCTTCTGATCTGGAATCTTTATCCGTTTGCCCGCTCGTTGTACCTGAGCTTCACCCAGTACAACATGTTTCAGCCGCCTGAGTGGATCGGGCTGGACAACTATGTGCGCATGTTCACCAAGGATCCTTACTTCTGGCCGTCCTTCCGCCTGACTCTGTTCTACGCGGCCCTGAATGTACCGCTGGGGCTGGTCGGCTCGATTCTGGTGGCTTTGCTGCTCAACCGGCCGATCAAGGGCATCGGCATCTGGCGCACTATTTATTACCTGCCGGCCGTCCTGCCGGCCGCGGCGGTTGCCCTGTTGTGGCGCTGGATGTTTTCCCCTACATCCGGCTTGATCAACTTCACCTTGCAGCCGGTTTATAAATTGCTCAACATCGAACCGCTGGCGTGGTTCACCGACCCTGATTTGCTCATGCCGGCCTTCGTGATTATGGGGATGTGGGGGGTGTTCGGCGCAAACACGGTCATTTTGCTGGCCGGTTTGAAGAACATCCCCAAAGAATTGTATGAGGTTGCCGACCTGGACGGCGCCAGTGGTTGGAGTAAGTTAATTTATGTGACCCTGCCGATGCTTTCCCCCACCATTTTCTACAATCTGGTCACCGGTATAATCGGCTCCTTGCAGATCTTCACGCAGGCGTTTTTCATTCCCATTCCGCGCGCCTCGGGCACCTTCCTGAACGTCAAGATCTATCAGGAAGCGTTTAGCTTTGGCAACTTCGGCTACGCTTCGGCGCTGGCATGGTTTCTGCTGGTGGTGATTTTGTTGCTGACCCTGCTGGTCTTCCGTTCGTCAGCCCTGTGGGTTTATTACGAAGGCGAAAAACGCTCGTGAGGTGAAATGGACATGAGCTCGATTTCCCTTTCTGCAAAAGCTGTTCCGGAAAAAGCCCAATTTGGGATGCGGGCGCGGCGCACGCTGGCGGACATCATTACCTATATCTTGCTGGCGCTCTTTTCGTTGTTCGTGCTGATTCCCTTCTTTTACATGTTCTCCACCTCGCTGAAGCCGGAAAGTCAGCTGTTCATCTGGCCGATTCGCTGGATCCCCGAACCGATCCTGTGGGAAAACTACGTGCGCGCTTTTCAGGAATTGAATCGGATTGCGCCGGGATTGAATTTCTGGCGCATTTTGGGCAACACGCTGTTCATCACCATTCTTGCCATGGTTGCTGAATTGATTGCCGTCTCCCTGGTAGCCTTTGGCTTTGCACGCTTTCGCTTTCCGGGGCGGGATGTGCTGTTCATCCTGATGCTTTCGACCATGATGCTGCCGGGCATCATCACGCTGATCCCGATTTTCGTCATCTGGCGCAATTTGGGCTTAATTGATACCTACGACCCGCTGGTGACCGGCATCTGGCTGGGGGGTGGAGCCTGGGCGGTGTTCTTGCTGCGCCAGTTTTTGCTCTCCATCCCCAAGGAAATCGAGGAGGCAGCCATCATTGACGGGGCAAACACCTTCCAGATTTACTACAAAATCATGCTGCCGCTGGTCAAGCCGGCTTTGCTGGCGTTGGGCGTGCTCATCTTTCAGGGCAACTGGAACAACTTTATGGGGCCGCTGATTTATCTCAACACCCCGGTCAAGTTCCCGATGGTGGTTGCCCTCAAGTTTTTCCAGGAATCGCTTTCCAAAGAAGCTCCCAAGTGGCATTACATGATGGCGATGTCCACGGTCATGGCCGCCCCCATTCTGGTGTTGTTCTTTACTGCGCAGCGTTATTTTATTGAAGGTCTGACGATTGGAGCGGTTAAAGGTTAAACAATGCGTGTTAAACCCCTTCTGCTGTTGCTGGTCGTTTCGCTGCTGGCAGGTGCCTGCGTCAGCCAGCCGCTGCCCGCCCCCGACGGAGGCGAAGTGGAAACGCCTGCTCTCCTCACATCTCCGGTCGTTACTCCAACATCCGTGGCTACCCCTGTGATTACCCCTCCTCCGGTGCAAAAGCCGATGCGCGACGGACTGATCAACCTGACCCACCTGCAGCACCTGACCGAAATCGTCGAGTGGAACGGCGAACCGATGGGACTGGTTCATATTTACTCGGAAGCGCCGGATTACGGCTGGGTGGACGCTTCCGGTGAGGGAATTGCCTGTGTGGATGATGTAGCCCGGGCTGCGCTGGTCTATTTGATGTACTTCCAGCGCACGGGTGACCCGCAGGCGCTGGAACTGGCGCGGGCTGCCTTGAATTTTGTCCTCTACATGCAGGCCGAAGACGGCGAATACTACAATTTTGTGTTCGACCGCAGCGGGACGATCAACCGCGAGGGGCGCACCAGTTATAAATCCTGGTCATGGTGGGCGGCGCGCGCCCAATGGGCGCTGGCCGCAGCTATTCCGGTATTTCGTGTAGTGGATGGTGCTTACGCCGACCGCCTCGAAACTGCTTACCTGCGCGGCGAAGAAGCTTTGCAGCGGACAATTGGCGCGGTGGGGGCTTACAACGACCTGCACGGCGTGGCGGTCCCGGCCTGGCTGATCGGCAACGGCTCCGATCTGAGCGCGCTCGCCATCCTGGGGCTGGCCGCTTATTACGAAGCCAATCCCAACCCGCGCACCCGCCACTTGATGACCAACCTGGCCAACGGGGTGGCGGCATACCGGCCCGGGGATGAGCGCACCTATCCGTTTGGAGTTTTCCCGTCCACCACAACCTCAACCGCCTTGTGGCACGCCTGGGGCAGCCATCAGGTTCACGCACTGGCCGTTGCCGGCCGTTTGCTAGAGCGCAGTGACTGGCTGGAGGCCGCGAGGGCTTCTGCCGATCAGTTCTATGCCCGCCTGCTGGCGACCGATTTTCTCAATGAGATGCTGCCTCTGCCGGTGCGCGGTGGGCAGATTGCCTACGGGATTGAGGTGATGACCGCCGGTTTTTGGGAACTCTTCCGCGCTACCGGCGAGGAACGCTACGCCCGCTACGCCGGACTGAGCAACGCCTGGTTCTTTGGCAACAACATGGCCGGGGTGGTGATGTACGACTCGCAGAGCGGGCGCACTTATGACGGCATCAACGGACCAACGCCGTTTCGCGTCAACCGCAACGCCGGGGCGGAATCGACGATTGAGGCCTTGTTGGCGCTGCTGATGGTGGAAGATCACCCGTTGGTAACGGCTTACTACTCCGCCAAACCGGCTCAATCCTTCATCGGCTGGATGGTAGAAGCCGAAAACGCTCAACCGCTAACCGGCAAACCACAGTACGGTCAGCGCGGCTGGACGGGAGAGGCGCGTTTTTCCAACGACCGCTATTATGCTCTGCGGGCGGGCGATTCAATCCAGACCATGCTGGACATCCCGCAGGATCAGGCTTATGTATTTTATGTGTCGCACCTGCTGCGCGCTGCGCCGAAGGTCGAGCGGGTCACCCAGGCTGCGCGGGCCGGTTCACCTGTCCAGATAGACGGCGCGCTGGATGAGTGGCAGAACGCCGGTTGGGTGAATGTGGATCAGCCCGAAAACATTCTGCGCGGTGCGGCCGGTTGGCCGGGCGCTGAAAAGGCCAGCTTTCGATTGGCGTTTTTGTGGGATGCCGAACATCTCTACTTTGCTGCTGAAGTGCGGGACGACCGTCACGTGCAGAACGAAGTTGGACCTTCGGTCTGGCGCGGCGACGCGCTGTGGCTGTATTTCAATCTGAGCGGAGACCGGCGCAGCATAGATGCCAAGTTGACCCTTGCTCAAACACCGCAGGGCGGGCAGGTCTGGAACTGGCGCGCTCAAGGCTTTCAGCCGGATGCACGCCTGGCGTGGCGGGAGGTTGAGGGCGGGTATGTTTATGAAGCAGCCCTTTCATGGCAAAGCCTGAACTACTTTAACCCGCAAAAGCAGCCGCGCATCTATTACGATGCCGGCATGGGATTTGGCAGCGGCGGGTTTATCAACTGGTCGGGGCTGGATCCGGATACGCCCTCGAATCTGCTGCCGCTCGATCTGGTCACCGAACTGCAACCGACTGGCGGACAGACTTCAAGCGAGGGGGGGACACCCTTCGATACTGCGCTGCAGGTTACGCTTCTGACCGAAGACGATGGGCAGCCGCCGCTGCTGGAAGCAGTCATCCCCCAGCGCAAATCTCCCGACCGCGACTACCTCTGGCTGGAGCCGGCTTTTGAGGCGCCGGTCAACCTGCCGGCCGGCCGCTACCGGCTGCGAATGGCGTACGCCGGTACTCAAAGTGATCATGAAGCGGTGGTGGATGCCGTCTGGATTTTACCGCAGCGCACCTGCAAATCATTCACATTTGCGGAAAATGCCGAGTTCCGCTCGCTGAACTTTTGTTATGATTGGTGGACGGGTGAGACGGAATGGATCGAGAAGTGAAAGAATCTGCTACGCTGGCGAATTACTCGCAACGGCAGGCAGCGGTGGAGGTCGTCCGGCAGACGGTCACCGAGTGGTGGGATCACTGGTTTGCGCTTGCCGCGCTGGGGGTGATCTGGCTGCTGGCCTGCCTGACACTCATCCTCGCCCCGCCGGCCACACTGGGGCTGGCGGAAGCGCTCCGCTCCATTCCGCAGGGGCAGTCTCCGTCCGTCACGGACTGGTGGCAGGCTACCCGCCGTTATTTTGGGCAGGCCTGGCTGCTGGCGCTGATCAACCTGCTGCTGGCGGTGCTGTTCTGGACGAATTTCTGGTTCTACTCTCAGGTAGGGACGCCGCTGGCTTCCAGTTTGCGCTGGGTGTTCCTACCGCTTACGATGATCTGGTTGATCATCCAGTTCTACGCCGTTTCGTTTCTGCTCGAACAGGAGCGCAAACATGTGGGGATTGCCCTGCGTAACGGGTTCTACCTGATGATGGCTGCCCCGTTGTTCACCCTGATTATCGGGGGGGTGGGGCTGGGATTGCTTTTATTCAGCCTGCTGCTGATTGTGCCGCTGGCGCTGGGCAGCCCGGCTTTGATTTTGCTTTTGAGCTATTTCGCAGTCAGCGAGCGGATTACCGCTTATCAACTGCGCTAAATCGAAATTCACAGGGTATTGAGGCGAATCTATGAAGCACTCTTCCAACCATCATTATCCGCACCTGCTCAAATACTACTCCGATCAGCCGATTCTGACCGCCCAGCACTTTCCGATAGCGGTGAATTCGGTTTTCAACCCGGCTGCGGTCAAATTTGGGGATGAATATCTGCTCCTGACGCGGGTGGAAGACCTCAGCGGGGTTTCCTGTCTGTGGCTGGCGCGCAGCAAGGACGGGGTGCACTTCACCCCCGATCCGCAGCCGGCTCTGCTGCCCAGTCAGGAAGAGCCTTTCTCTCATGTGGAACGTTACGGTGTCGAAGACCCGCGCATTACCCCCTTTGGGGACACCTTTTACATCACCTATGTCGGTTATTCGGAACATGACTGCGTCACCCTGCTGGCCGAAACACGAGATTTTCGTTCCTTCCGCCGGGTGGCGATTTTAGGCCTGCCGGAGAACAAGGATGTCGTCCTTTTTCCTGAAAAAATCGGCGGGCGTTACGCCAAACTGGATCGGCCGATGACCCAGACCTCGCGGCGCGGTGAAATGTGGATTTCCTTTTCGCCGGATTTGATTCACTGGGGCAATCCTCTGCCGGTGATGAGCGCCCGCCCGCACCGCTGGGATTCGTTCAAGATTGGCGCCGGCGCTCCGCCGATCAAAACCGAGGCCGGCTGGCTGGAGATTTACCACGGCGTTAAGCTGACCGCTGCCGGCGCGCTTTACCGACTTGGGGCGGTGCTGCTCGATCTGGAACAGCCGTGGAAGGTAATCGGCCGCGCTGATGAAGCGATCCTCTCGCCTGCCCTGCCGATGGATTTTCATGGCAATGTTGCCAATGTGGTCTTCACCTGCGGCGCCATTTTGGAGCCGGACGGTGAGTTGAAGGTGTATTACGGCGCCGCCGATCAGGTGATTGGGCTGGCGGTCTGTCCCGTTGAGGAGGTCATTCAGTTATGTTTGAAAGCCGCTCACAGATCATAATGCCGGCGGGTTTGGGGCTGATCGGTTTTGGGGGATTCGGTCAGTTTATCGCCGATGTGTTTTCCGAAATGCCGCAGGCGCGCCTGCGTGCGGTCTGCGATGCGGACGCCGCTCGCCGCAAACTGGCTGCCGAACGGTATGGGGTGCGCACCTTCGAAAATCCGCTCGAATTGATTGAATTGCCCGAAGTGGAGGTGGTGGTGATTTCGACCCCGCCGAATACCCATGCGCCGCTCGGCATCGCCGCCGCGCAAAAAGGCAAGGCTGTTTTTTGCGAAAAACCGCTGGCTACCACCTTCGAGGATGCTGCCAGACTGATTCAAACTGCTCAGGAGAATTCGGCTGCCCTGATTGTGGACTTTGTTCAGCGTTACAACCCGCTCAACGAGGCGGTGCGCGATCTGGTGAGGGAGCGGGTGTTGGGCCGACTGGTCAATATGGAAGTTACCAATTACGCCTCGGACGAGTTTTTGAAACCCGGTCACTGGTTTTGGGATCGGCAAATCAGCGGCGGAATTTGGGTGGAGCACGGGGTTCACTTTTTCGATCTGGCGGCGTGGTGGATGGACAGTCCGGCCGCCTGTGTGACGGCGCTGGCTTCCAGCCGGCCGAATGGGGAAGAGGATCGGGTCTGGGCGATTGTCCGCCATCAGGACGGCAGCACAGCGACCTTTTGCCACACGTTTACCCAGCCGGCCGCCTTTGAGCAGACCAGCATCCGCCTGGCATTTTCTCGCGGCTATGTGACTCTGGAAGGCTGGATACCGACCCGCCTGCTCCTGCGCGCGATGGTCAACCAATCCGAACTGGACTATCTGGAAGGACGGTTTGAGTGTATTCCCGCAAAGCTGGCGATGCTGAAGGAGGAGAATTGCTGCGGCTGGGCCAGCGGTGAGGAATATGAGGTCAAGTATGAGGCCGAATTTGAGGTGGAATTAAGCGAAGGCAAACAGGCGGTGTACCGCCAATGTGTGGCGCGCGCCATGCTCGACCTGCTGGAATTGACC
>NZ_JBRCOK010000118.1:0-19169 GCF_053501535.1 Bellilinea sp.
GATTTTGATTCGTCAGCACCTCGAATATCAACGCCTGGGCGGCACACTGGATGACGCTGCCGGTGAAGCCTTTGACAAAGTTGCTCGTTTACTCGGGCTACCCTATCCGGGAGGGCCATCCATTCAAAAGGCTGCTCAGGATGGCAATCCGCAGGCCTTTAATTTTCCCCGCGCCCGTCTGGAAGGTACATGGAATTTCTCATTCAGCGGCCTCAAGACAGCCGTTTTGCGCACCGTTCGTGAACTGGAAAGCCGCGGGCGCAACCTTCCCATTCCAGACCTGGCGGCCAGTTTTCAGGCTGCGGTTGTGGATATTCTTGTGCAGAAAACCTTTCACGCCGCAAAAGTCTATCAGGCAAAGGCAATCCTGGTTGCCGGCGGTGTTTCTGCCAATGAAGCCTTGCGAAACGCCTTCCTTTCACAACGCGAGTTCCCGGTTCACATTCCCCCCCTCTCCCTCTGCACCGATAACGCTGCCATGATTGCTGCTGCAGGTTATTTTCATTACATCGCCGGCGAACGCCATCCCCTCAACCTGGATGTTTTACCCAACTGGACGCTCTCGTAATTCAGCGCAACTTTTATTAGCAGAGGACATCTAAACAAATGACCGCCGAGAGCATCCCCGAAACATCCCTATCAGTGGAAGCGTTGAGAAAAGGTGACCGGCACGAGCTGGCGCGAATGGTTGATTTGTACTCAGACAAAGTTTACCGACTTGCCCTGAAGTTCACCAATAATCCTCAGGATGCTGAGGATGTTTTGCAAGAGACTTTTCTGAAAGCCATGCGCGCACTGCCAGAATTTGAAGGCCGTTCCAGCCTTTCCACATGGCTGTACCGCATTGCTGTCAATGAAGCCCTGATGCTCCTGCGTAAACAAAAACCCGATATGGCATTGGATACTCCCGGCGAGGAAGACGACTCAGAAGAAAGCGCACCCTCCAATGGCTTAATTCTGGCGGATTGGTGCTGCCTGCCGGAGGATGAGCTTCTCTCGGAAGAATCACGCCGCTTTCTGGATGAGGCTATTCAACGGCTGCCGGCCACCCTGCGCAGTGTATTCATCCTGCGCGATCTGGAGGGATTGTCCATTCGTGAAACTGCCGAACTACTGGGACTCACCGAAACCAATGTCAAAACCCGCCTTCTGCGTGCCCGCCTGTTTCTGCGCCAGCAGCTTTCCCGCTACTTTGGTGAGCGGCTAAAACAATGGGAGCAAAAATGAACGATCATCTGGATTGTCAGCAATTATTGTCTTCCATTTCCGATTTTGTGGACGGGGAATTAAGCCCGGATTTGTGTCGGCAAATTGAACAGCATCTTACCGAATGTGAAAACTGCCGGATTGTCATCAACACGCTGAGAAAAACGATTGATCTCTACCAGCACCAGCCGGAAAGCGAACATCTCTCCCAGGAGATCCGTCAGCGCTTATTTCTCCGCCTGCACCTGGAGGAGTTCCTTAACCGCAGCAGCGAATGATGTCACTTTTGGGTGGTGTGCGCATCTAAATAACCGGAAGATGGAGTAGTGACTCGGGATGGGCGAAGAAAAACCTGCAAAGCGGCCGAATGTTCACCGCCAGAAGGATCGTCCTCTTTCTTTCACCCTTCAACTGAATCCGCCCAGCCAGAATCACAGCCTGCGCCATCCACGTCCCGGCAAAATCTGCCCGGCATGTGGTTTAGGGATAATGGATTACGACGGTTTACTCAACCTTGTATGTCCGGTGTGTGGATTTGGCGAAGGCGGCTGCTTTACCTGATAAAATAGAAATAGACATCCCGTGAGGATGAAAAACCTTTGGAGGAAAAAAATGAGCAAACTTTTAGATGATGAAATCCGCAGTCAGGTGCGGGATGTTTTGAGTGGAATGGTGCACCCGGTTGAAATAATCTTTTTTGGCAACCAGAGTGAACCCTGCGAATACTGCGAGGATACCCGTCAATTACTGGAAGAAGTGACTTCCCTTTCGGATAAACTCACCCTGCAGGTATTTGACCTGAAGAAAGACGCGGTGCTGGCAACACAATATGGTGTAGATAAAACCCCCGGCTTTGTTATTCTCGGTAAATCGGCTGATAATCTGGACGATTACGGCATTCGCTACGCCGGTATCCCCGCCGGACATGAGTTCACCTCACTGATCAACGATATTCTCATCGTGTCGAAACGCGACTCGGGGCTTTCGCCCGAAACACGCGAATTCTTGAAAAACCTGAACCAGAAAGTGCTCTTACAGGTCTTTGTTACCCCTTCCTGCCCGTACTGCCCGCGCGCGGTCGTGCTGGCTCACCAGATGGCGCTGGAAAGCCCGATGGTTGAGGCTGAAATGATCGAAGCCATGGAATTCAGCAGCCTGGCTGACCAATTCAATGTTTCCGGCGTTCCCCACACGGTCATTAACAGCGGCAAGGGAGAAGTCGTCGGCGCCGTACCGGAAAGTCATCTGGTACAGAAAATTCGCGAAGCGTTAAACTGAAACTGGAGGAATAACCGCATGGAAGCCAAAGCCGTCTGGAAAGGTGATTTGACTTTTGTTGGCAGCGCCGATTCCGGTTTTTCGCTGGTTATGGATACATTCAAAGAAGTGGGCGGTAACGAATCCGGCTTTCGTCCGGTAGAATTAATTGCCATCGGCGTAGCCGGCTGCACCGGAATGGATGTCATCTCTATCCTGAAGAAAAAACGTCAGGAAGTAACCGACTTTGAGGTTCTGGTTCACGCCACGCGCGCTGCAGAGCATCCCAAAAAGATCACCCACATGCTGATTGAATATGTGGTGACCGGTAAAAATATAGACCCGGCTGCCGTTGAACGGGCAGTGCAGCTTTCTGAAGAAAAATACTGTCCCTCAATTGCTACCATACGCAACAATGTGACGATTGAAAATAAAATCGTCATCAAAGAAGGCTAGTTATTCTTTCAAACCATCATGCCCGCTGTGAAAACGCAGCGGGTTTTTTATGGCTGCGACTGAACCTGACTGGTACGATCCGAGCATTCACAGGCGCGCACCGTGCGGCCTGCCCGACTCAAAGTGCCCTGATAAGGCTGATCTCCATTTGCCGCAACCCACCCCTCCAAATTGAAGGGTAAGGCTCCGCCAGCAGGAATCCACTCGCCGTTGTACTTACGGGCAATATGAACATGGGTTCCGGTGGCTCTGCCTCCCTCACAGGAGGGAAGTCCAATCGGGTCGCCTTTGCTGAGCCTTCTCCCGACCGGGGGCAGGGAATCATTTGCCAGATGCAGGTAGAACACCGTCCAGCCAGTGCGCTCATCTCCATCGCCATCCAGATCCAGCACCACCAGCGCATCGCCGCGCCGGGCTATCACCCCATCGGCAACGGCTACGGCAGGCTGTTCACTGATAAGGCAGGCCCCCACCACGCTGGGGGGTGCAAAATCCAGTGCAGCCAGCGGTTCACCCTCCCCCCAACCGGTATGCGGACCACCCGTAAAAGCCCACACCTTTCCAGCCGGGAAGGGAAAACTCATTTCCGGCTGGGTCAGGCTGCCGGGAATGTGCGGCTCAACACCCGCCCATGGATCACCAAACAATTGGGTATAAACCCGCAGCAGTCCCTCTCCACTGACCGCATAATCATAAGCTTCCTGTGGCATCATTTGAGCGTAGTAATAATGCAGGGCTACACTGGCGGCGTTTTGCCATGGGTCCGGGTTTTCCAGTCTTCCATCTACATGACGGATTGTCTCCATCTGACCGGTACGCCAGCCGTAATATCCGTTATTGAGGGTATTGGCTGCCCACAATAATTGACGCGCAAGCCCTTTGGTAAATTGATCGCGGTAACCCAGGGGATACAGATCAACATCCCCTGACGGCAGGGGCTGGCTCAGCGCCCCGGTTTGATATTCCAATACAGCCAGCAGTAAGCGCGGGCTGATACTGTACTCGGTTGCAATGGTTTCAATGATTTCACCACCGCGTCGCTCCCGTTTTCCAATATAAAAAGAATAGTCTTTGAACCAGCCGGGCTGTTGGTTGACAAATTCTTTTACATCAAAGCCAATTTGAGCCGGACCATTAATGAACAACGGATCAGGCAATATTTGAAAAGGACTGCCCCACAATGGCCGATAGTAAATGGGAATTTTCATCGGCATTCCCGGCGGCATTGTGGTTGCATCCGGCGGGATAAAGGGATTGGCCTGTAAAATTTCGCGCACAGTGGTATTGAAACGGGCAGCCAGAGCCGGAAGCGTATCGCCTGTCTGGGCAGTGTAGTCCACCAGTGTGCCGGGAGCATACGGTTCACGGGTTGGCAAAGGGGTTGGCAAACCTCCCTCTCCCGGTGTTGCCGGAATCTGGATTAAATCTGCCTCTTGATTTGGATCACTGACCTCAACCTGCGGCAGGCAGGCTGTCAAGATGAACAAGAATACCAATAACCGCAAAGAATTTCGTTTCAGCAAACGCTTAATTTCCACTATTCGAACGGCTGATGCGTGTTTCAAACGACCCACAGGTGCAGGCATTGATCACCCGCCCGTCTTTCACCAGACTACCTTCATAAGGATTTTTACCGGCCACCGCCCGCCAGCCATCCAGCACAAAGGGTAGCGGGCCATCTGCCAAAACCCACTCCCCATTATACTTGCGCGCAATGTGAATGTGGGTGCCGGTTGAGGTGCCGCCTTCACAGGATGGATGACCAATCAGGTCACCTTGCTGCACCCACGTGCCAACACTCACCCGGTTTTTACTGGCAACATGTAAATATAAAATCGCCCAACCAGTTTGTTCGTACCCATCTCCATCCAAATCCAGCACCACCACCCCCGTATCCGTGCGAACCACCAAACCGCTGGCAACAGCCGTTGCCCAATCATCGGAAATGTTACAGCCGGTTTCCACACTGGCGGGAGCAAAATCCAATGCGGCTCTGGCACCGTCCGGCCCCCATGCCGAATGCGGGCCCCCGGTAAAACTCCACACCCGCCCGGGCAGGAATGGCAGGATCAATTCCGGCTGGGTCAGGTTGACCGGCAGCAGCGGTTCAACCGCCTGCGCACGCATCCACGGGTTGCCATACATTTTTTCATACAGTTTTACAAAACCATCCTCACCACCCAGTACGCCGTTCCACAGAATTTGAGAGTACAAACGGGAAAAGAGATACTGCAACGCTGCCGAACCGGCGTTCAACCCCGGCGCCAGGCGTACGCGGCTGCCATCCGAGAACTGTACCTCGGTCAAAATGCCGTTGCGCCAGCCGTAATATCCAATCGAAAGCTGCTGCACCGCCCAAGTGAGTTGTTTATAGAGGCCTTTTCTTTCAAAATTGATCACCCCCAGCGGATAATCCACTTCGGCAAGGTTACCCGGTTGACCATATACCCAGTGCGCCTGATATTCCACCAGCGCCAGCAGCAAACGGGGATTGATGGAGTTTTCCACCGCCACTTTGTAAATCACTTCGTCGCTGCTTTTCCATCCATCTGCCAGATATTCGCGATAGGTACTGAGATAGCCTCCAGCCTGCTGAATTGTCCCTTTGAGATCAAAATCGAGCGCGGACGGCGAGAAAACAATTTCACTATCCGGCAGCAACAAATCTGCCGGACCGGTCTGGTCCAGCCGGTTGGGGATGATCAATAACTTTCCGGCATTGATCAAGCCGGTTTGCGGAACCGCTTCCGGAAAGGTTATTTCTTCCGGCAGCACCCCAAAGCGAACTGCGACTGCTGGCAGCGTATCTCCCGCTTGAGTGTAGTACAAAATGGGCGGGAGTGGCGTACTGCGGGTTGGCAGCGGGGTGAAAATGGGTTGAGAAGGGGTAAACCTTGCTTCCCCGGGCGTGCCCACGGCCACCGGATTATCCAGGCCTCCTCCAGCCGGTTGCAAAGAAGGCAAAGCGGTTGCCTCCGGCTCAGCCGCACCCCCCCCCGAACCACCAGCCGGGAATAAGGCGGTTGCCGTCAAATCATAATCCGAAACATAGGCCTGCGAACAGGCAAGAATCGAAAGCAACCACACCCCCAGAACCAGCAGGGTCTGAAGACGCTTACCGGGAAATCTGATTTTCAGGAAGCAGGCGATCCCACGCTTCAACAATGACTCCATTCCGCACTAACATTCCATTATATTCTACACCATCTCCCACTGAGACCCAGCCGTCCAGCACAAACGGAACAGGCCCATCTGCCGGTATCCACTCACCATTGAACTTTCGCGCTATGTGAACATGAGTACCATTGGAAACCCCGCCTTCACAGGAAGGATGACCAAGCCGGTCGCCGGCTTTTACGCGCATTCCAACCGTTGCCCGGTCTGCAGTAGCCAGATGAAGATATAACACCGTCCAGCCGGTTTGTTCGTAGCCGTCACCATCCAGATCTAGCACCACTACACCGCTTTCCGAACGCACCACCACCCCATCTGCTACAGCCGTCACCCATTGATTGCTGATTCCACACCCCCAGCCGCTGTCGGGTGGGGCAAAATCAAGCGCAGCCCACGCCGAACCATCCCCCCAGCCGCCGTGCGGTCCCCCGGTAAATGACCAGACCACCCCATCCTCAAAGGGCAATTGCATGGCAGGCTGCTGTAAATCTACGGGCAGCAGCGGCTCAATCCCCCAGTCAAACGGATAGCCGAAAAACCGGTTGAAAACTGCGAAAAGTCCATCCGGCCCGACTGCAGAATCCCATTCGCTTCGCGAATATACCAATCCCATCAGATTTTGAACGCCAGCTGTGCCGGCATTAACAGTGGGGTCGGGCGGGACAAGTCCGCCATCTGCCAGCTGCCAGGCAGAGATGCCGTTCACTTTCCACAAGTAATAACCACGATTGAGTTGATTGGCGGCCCATGAAAGCTGGCGGTACAAGCCGCGCCGGTTTGGATCGTAAAAACGAAGAGGAAAATCCATCGTGTTGGCGGGTGGTTGTGATTGGCTCACCCACCCGGATTGATACTCCAGCACCGCCAACAGCAAGCGCGGGTTGACCGAATACTCGCGCGCCACCCGAATCACCACCTCTGTGCCGGTGTATGGCTGATCATCCAGCGTTTCGCGATAAGCAAAAAGATAGCCCCCCTGCTGGCGCACAAACGCAAACACATCAAAAGGAATAGCCGCAGGACTAAACACCAGTTCAGAATCGGGGATAATTTTGAAAGACGACCCCATCGGTTGCGGGGAAGGCGCCGGAATAATCACCCTTAAGCCAGCCGGCACCAAATTCGGGTTGGCAATCTGATTAGCCTCAACCAGGGTTTGAATATCCACATTAAACAATTGTGCAACTTTGCCAAGCGTATCCCCCGCTTGGAGGACATATTCATCCTGTTCGGAACGGAGCGTCGGTAAAAGGCGAGGCGCATCCGGTGTTGGTGTAAAAACAGGAGCGCCGGGAACCCGCGTGGGCGGCAGGGTAAAGGAGAGCGAAGGTGTTGGTGAGCCTTGCAATGAGTCAACAGATAAAAGCGGCGAATTTCCCCCCTCAACCGGCCTCCAAAAGTCCGATTGAGGCGCTGGCTGGACACATCTCAGCAAAATCATCGCAAACACACCGACCAGGATCATCCATTTTCTTCGCTGTTTGTCGCTCATCATACCCCTCTACTGAAACCGAAACGGCATTCTTCTCCCCCCGATCAGATGGAGGTGAAGGTGAAAAACCGACTGTCCGGCCTCAGGGCCGGTGTTAATCACCAAACGGTAACCGCGCTGATCCAACCCATTGGCAAAAGCCAGCTGCCTGGCAACCACAATCATATGTCCCAACAGGGCGGCATGTTTCTCCTCCACCTCGTTCACCGATTCGATGTGCTCGTTGGGTACCACCAGAATATGCACCGGTGTGATCGGGTGAATATCATAAAACGCCGTCACAAACTCATCAGCAAACACGATGGTCGCAGGCGCTTCACCGCTGATGATTCGGCAAAATATACAATCCTTCATGGTTTCAAAATGGGTTCCATGGGGTGCATTTCAGGGCGAGGGTGCGCGGAACAATACCTGTTGTACCAGTCCAGTTCGGCCTGACGGTTTTGGTTGGCAAAATCGGCCGCCTGTTGTGCTAATTCTACCGCCTGATCCAGATTCACATAGGCGGCCGTGCTCCAGTAACGAGGTAATAACAGGAATGGGTTGCCCGCCTGCCGCTCGGGTTCTCCCTGGGGAATCCAGTTGAACATCACCGGTCCACGGGCATAGGCAGTAAAACCCAACTGATAACCGGCCTTGTCTGCCTCAGCAACGGTTGCGGGTGTAAAATTGCCGCCCGGCCAGATGAACACCTTTGGGCGAAAACCTAAATTTTCCTCAAACGCCTGAATTGGGCCATAAATCTCTTGATGAATCACATCGGCAGGGGTTTTTTCTGTAAAGTAAGTAGCGCCATTGTGTAAAAACCCATGTGCTTCAATTTCAACCCGCCCGGAAGCCAGCACGGATTTTATCTCACGCCATTCTCTTTGATCTGCCACACCGGTGATATACGCCATGACCAAAGTCCACTGATTTTGTTCCAGTACCGGCATAAAATGGTTACGCACGGTTCCCAGCCGCCGGTCATCAATGATTAATAGCAAGGAACGCGGGGGAATATACGCATTGCGTTGCAAGAAAGCCGCCAGTTGCTCAATCGTGATAGTCTGAAAACCCAGCTCAACCGCATGCTGCATGGTTTGTTTGAAATACTTTTCGGTTACGGTAATGTTGTCGTTGACACTGCCGCCTTCTTTGCGTATACCGTGGTACATGATCGGCACCACAACGCTGCCCGGTTGGGCATTTTGAGGGTCCCAGCGGGCAGCCAGATACTCACAGGTATCCAGGTAAGAAACCGGTTTTACATCTTTGGCAAGACGTGGAAGAAAACCTTCCAGAGGAAGAGGGGTTTCGGTTTGGGTTGGCGTATGGGTTGGGATGTTCGTGAGATGCGGGGTTACGGTGGCCGGCAGAAACGGCGTAGAACTCGGTTTGATCGTTTGGGCTGCTGTGGAAGGGGATATGGAAACATCTGGCGGCAGCTCAGCAACGCTTACGCACGCCACCAGATGAAAAAGCATCATCCAGCACAGGCTTATAAAGGCAGAACGGAAATTACTCAGCCTCGCCACGAATAAATGCTTCGGTCATTTCCAGCGCTACCGAATCGCGGAACTGCTTGGGCGGAGTTTTCATGAAGTAAGAAGAAGGAGCGTACAACGGCCCGCCGATTCCGCGGTCCAGCGCCAGTTTGACACAGCGGATTGCATCAATTACCACGCCGGCTGAATTGGGCGAATCCCATACTTCTAATTTTGCTTCCAGATTGAGCGGCACCTCTCCAAAGGTGGTGCCTTCCATTCGAATGTAGCACCACTTGCGGTCAGTCAGCCACGGCACATAATCGCTGGGTCCAACGTGGATGTCATTTTCCGGCAGGGTATAAGGCAGCATTGAAGTAACCGCACCCGTTTTGGAAATCTTCTTGGATTCCAACCGCTCTCTTTCCAGCATGTTGAGAAAATCGGTATTACCGCCAAAATTCAACTGGTAAGTGCGGTCGAGCCTCACTCCGCGGTCCACGAACAGGCTGGTCAAAACCCGGTGTAGAATGGTTGCGCCCACCTGACTCTTAATATCATCACCGATGATTGGTAATTTTTTCTGGCGGAAGCGTTCCGCCCAGTATTCCGAACTGGCGATAAAGACCGGGATGGCGTTCACAAAACCACAACCGGCCTCCAGTACCTGCTCCACGTACCATTTGGTTGCCATTTCGGAACCCACCGGCAAGTAGCTGACCACCACATCCGTTTTGGTTTCCCGCAAAATACCCACAATATCCGCGGTGGGACCCGGTGCTTTTTTGACAATCTGGCTCAGGTATTTGCCCAGGCCGTCATGCGTCATGCCGCGGTAAACGGGCACGTTCAGGTAAGGCACCTCGGTAAATTTAAAGGTATTGTTCGGGTAAGAGAAAATGGCTTCTGAAAGGTCTTTCCCCACTTTGGTGTCCACCACATCAAAGGCAGCCGTAAATTCAATATCGCGGATATGGTAGCCGCCCAGATTGACATGCATCAACCCCGGAATACGGTCCGTTTCGGCCGCATTGCGATAGAAATGCACTCCCTGCACCAGCGAAGAAGCACAATTTCCCACTCCAACAATTGCTACGCGAACTTTTTTATCCTTTGCCATATTTCTTGTTGTGAACTCCTTTGGAGAATGATTTGTGGTTGTTTTTGACAGGTTTGGCTCAAGGGATACAGGCGGGCATTTTTCTCAATCCGTCCTTTTGCCTGACAATTCCATGGGCAGGTTTGCACCTATTATACTTTTATTTTTCTTTTATTGAACAGCACTTGATCCACCTGCACAAAATTCAAAACCGCCCGGGATTTTGCAATCTTGGTATTGCTGATAAAGAATGTTCTTTTTAATCAAGAATCAGATATAATCGAAATATACCCTGCTGAGATTGGGGAGCCTTACATTTGAAAGCAATTGCAATACAAAAAACCCTATGAGCAATTATCTCATGTCCGATGATTCTTTCATGGTTTCATCGGTGTATAAACCAAAACTGAATTATCGCATCTACCTTCTTATTCGGGATTCAAAAGAGGCTCTTGAACTCACCGAACAAATTAACGCCTTTGGTTATCAGGTCAATCCGTTTACCAAAGCCGATGATCTGGTTTCTGCCTTGCGCTGGTCCTTACCCAATGCCATCCTCGTATTTGTAGATGGGAAAAAACTCACCTTTGAAGATTATGAGGAACTTGCGCTAAAACTCAAAAAACAGTCCAATCATTTACCGCTGGTGATCATCAGCACAGGGGATAACTTCGATTTACGGCTGAGAGCAGTCCGCGCAGGGGGCTCAGCCTTCTTTATTCATCCGGTAGATATCAGCTCCTTAATTGGCTCGCTGGATGAATTTGCCAATCCCACACCCAGTGTTCCAAACCGGATCCTGATTATTGATGATGTCCTTTCACAGGCAAGCTTTTACGCCATGCATCTGGAAAAAGTGGGCATGCAGACCCGCATTGTCACCGACCCACGCCAGATGATTCAACCGATGATCGAATTTAACCCCGATCTAATCCTGCTGGATATGTATCTTCCTGAATGTAACGGCATCGAACTGGCGCGCATGATTCGCCAGATGGAAAATTTTGTCTCCGTACCCATTGTCTTTCTTTCTGCCGAAACTGACCGCGAGCGTCAGCTGGCAGCCCTGATGATGGGCGCTGATGACTTCCTGATCAAACCTGTTAAACCTGAACACCTGATCGCTTCGGTCACTTCGCGCATTGAACGCTATCGCAAGCTGCGTTCCTTAATGATTTACGATGGCCTGACCAATTTGCTCAACCACTCCACCATCAAGGAAAGACTGGTTAAAGAGTTATTGCGCTCCGAAAGAGACAAACAACCGCTTTCCTTTGCCATGATTGATCTCGACCACTTCAAAAATGTCAATGATCGTTACGGTCACTCAGCCGGTGATCGGGTGCTTAAGAGCCTGGCGCGCATGCTTAAGCAACGTTTGCGCCGCACGGATCTGATTGGCCGCTATGGCGGTGAGGAATTTTCCATTATTTTTCCCAATACCACCGCCGCCGAAGCCGCCTCGGTCATGGACAAACTGCGCGAAAGTTTTGCTCATATCCACCACCTCAGCTCGGATGGCTTTTTTTCAGTCACCTTCAGCTGCGGGATAGCATCCTTTCCCGAATACAAAACCGCTGTTGCCATCAGCAACGCCGCCGATAAAGCGCTCTATCAGGCTAAAGAAAGCGGACGCAACCGCATCAGCGTAATTTAAGGCCGCCTCGCCTAGCGGCGGACGGCAACTTCCACCACAATTTTCAAAGCATCCGCTTCAACGGTCATCGATTTTATGACCGCTCCCTCGCCTGACTCGCGTACCTGATCCTTAATGATTTGGGATAGAGCGTCGTTGACTTTCTTGATGGCATCACTGGCCAGATCCACACCGGGAATATTGATGGCGGTTACCTCCACCTTGGGTTGTTCGTCCACCACCGAAAATTTAAGTTCAACCTGACCATTGATGCGAGTACCTCCCAGGGTCTGATATTGACCTTTGGCAATAATTTTATCCGGTTCGATGAACTCAATGTCGTCCACTTCGATGAGCGGCAACTTTTCACCTTGTGATGCCGCAGCTGACTGAGCCGCACCGATGATCTGTTTGATGCGTTCTTCTTTCAAAGTAATGGGAATGCTTAATTTACCATCCTGCAAACTCAAATTGCAGGCAAGCGAAACCAGCATGAAGATCACACCACCCAACAGGATCATCCAGGATTTTCGATTCATGGGATACTCCTTTCATTCATTCTCAACGATTAAGTATTCCCGATTTTACCAATAAAAAAGGGGCTGAAACCCATATCAGCCCCTTTCATAAAAATTTTGGTCAACTCTATGGCAAAGTACCAACCACATCAAAAGTTGCCAGTATTTGATCGAAGACTTCAAGATCTGCATCCGTCATGGCATTGAATAAAATTGACACCAGCAAAGAGGTTTTGTTGACCTTGGGGCGCGCCGTCAGCACCACAAACAGGTTGCCTGCGTTATCACAGTTCTTGTAAACATCATAAGAACCCTCAAACGCATTATCTTCATACTTTTCCCGGAATTGCCACTTGCAGGATGACTGAAAAACGGATTTGTAATAATCCAGCAACTGGATGTAACCGGCCAGTTTAGCCACCTCGTCGGACACCCCAAAGAACACGCCCGGCTCATCAAAAGCGTTGTTGAAACGGTCTAAATTGGCTGCAGCAGTAATTGCTGCACCGATAATTTCACCATCAGAAACCCATGGTGAGCCGTCCACCTGTGTCCAGGTGGAGGGTATCGCAATTTGAATCGCCCCATAATCATCCTGTACCTGTACATAATCACCGTAGGCCTGACCACTGCCACCGGAAACATCCTCACTCAGTTCCTGAGCAAAGGAAAATTTTGTTTCCAATGGCTTGCCATTCAATTCGCCTGCCAGCACTTCTTGCGTGGAAAAACGCAGCACCTCAATTGCCAGAACATCCGATGCGTTACGGGTACGTAAGATATTGCAATAATCCGTCATCTGACCGTCGGTTGCCAGCACCAGACCTTCCATAAGGGTGATAATGTCACCGCCCTGCAAACCTGCCTTACCTGCCGGAGAACCCGACTTAACAGAAGCGACCCAAATGCCTGACAGGCTGCCATCTTCGGAAACTACTGCCTGACCGTTGATGCCAATCGACTCATAGTCCTGACCGGAGCGCAATATTTCGATGACTCTCCGGGCATCTTTCCCGCGGATAGCGAAATTCTGATCGAAGCGGTCGTTGCCAGCATAATTGACCCCCACCACCTGACCCTGCATATTCACCAACGGGCCGCCGGAATTCCCGCCGCGGATACGCGCATCATGCTCGATCACCGCCGGCACGGACGCCCAAAACGACTCGCCATTTGCATTGGCTTTGGAGACAATCCCTTTGGTGAGCGTGTATTCCGGGTCACCCAGCGGGAAACCGGCCGCATAGACTTCCAAACCGGGGGTAATTTCACCTTCATAGAAGGTTAGAAACGGAAAATCATCCCCTTCAATGTCAATGACTGCCAGATCCCAGCATTCTGAAACCCCCAGTATTTTCGCATTGCGTGGACGGGTTTCCCCCGCTAAAAACACCTTTAGCAACGCAGCCCCGGTCACCACATGGTTGTTGGTAACTGCAATACCGGAGGGGTCAATGATAAAACCGGTTCCGCGCCCAGCCACATTGTAAAGGCTACCCAGTTCCGGATCGACAAAACTGCCCTGCGCCTCAATTTGCACCGTGGCGCTGCGCAACAGGTTGAGCACATCCACCTGTTGCGTTGGTGTGGCCTGTGGGGCAGATGTGGGTAACTCCACCGGTGGATTAGTCGGTGCAGTTGTCGGCTGACTGGCCGGTGCACAAGCCACTAACAGGCTTAAAATCAACAAAACTGTTCCCAGATACTGAGCGCGCCTCATGATTTCCTCCATTGGCTGGTAAATTTGACAAATACAATTTTTATTATTGATTTTACTACCTTACAATCCTTACAATAAAGGATGATTTTTATTTTCACCCTCTTGGAAAAAATGAGTGATTACTCAACAAAATTGTACTTCTATTCTTTACTTCGACAGTAAAATTTTCTAAAATAGAAGAAAAATCTCCACTTTTCAGGCAGAAATAGAATTTCGGGTTAAATCTGAGCGTAAAAAAATGGAAAAAATCTTAAGTTCTTTTGCGTTCCAGCATCGCTTCCGTTTCGTTAATTCCTTTCAACTTCAATTCCCCGTATTTATGAATCTGCCCTATGCCGGAAGGATCAACCTTAACGAAATTACTTTTGGGTTGTGCGGCGGCATGTGTTTTGCTGCACTGGATTACTTTCATGCCAACCAGACACCTCCCCCATTCCAAACACCGCAAGAAATTAACCCAAAGTTGTTTGGGTTTCTTTGTGATCGCCAGCTAGATAGTCTGAAAGTTTTTACCGTTCTTAAGTTCATGGAATGGATGATCATTGACGAAAAACAAACCGCAACCCGCGTCAAGCGATATGAAATCCCCAAACTGCGCCGTCTGCTTCAAAAAGGCGAACCGGCCGTATTGGGTTTGGTACGCGTGCGCGGCGTTCAAAGCCCCACCCAAAATCATCAGGTGCTTGCCGTTGGGTATGAAATTGACCCTGCGCTCGAACAAATCTCAATTTACCTTTATGATCCCAATCACCCGCACCTGAATCCGTTCATCCGATTTTTCATGGGTAAAAATGCGGCCACGCCGCTCTTCATCCAATCCACCGGTGAACCGCTGTTTGGTATTTTTGTAATTCCTTACCGTTATCAAAAACCACCCCAAATTTAAATTTTTTCTTGACATGTTTTTTGAGGGCGACTTTACGCCCATTTTTTGTTTACCGCCCCTGGTAAAAAGGTGAATTTCACCACAAAGAATAGCAATTTCTTAGAAAATCTTCTAAACGTGATATATTCTCCCTATCGGTGTTTTGGATAGTTTTCAGGGAGTTTTGGTGTGACTGAAAAGAAAATCTTGATTATTGGGGGTGGCATTGCCGGTCTTGCTGCAGGCTGCTATGCCCAACTGAATGGCTATCGAGCCACCATTTTCGAAATGCATGGTCTGCCGGGTGGGTTATGCACAGCCTGGGAGAGAAAAGGCTATACCTTTGATGGCTGCATCCATTACCTTTTCGGTACAGGCGAAGGTCAACCTTTTAACCAAATGTGGCAAGATCTAGGCGCTCTCCAGAATCGCCCAATTATTAATCATCAAGAATATCAGCGGATCACCGATGGAGAGCATACGCTGATCATCTATACCGACCCCAAAAAATTAGCCGAGCATTTGACTGCAATCTCTCCTGCCGATCAAGATCTGGTCCACCAATTTTGTGAAGGGGTCAATCAATTCACCCAATTTGACATGGAAGCCATGTACCAGAAACCCCGCTCTCTGATGACAGCAACCGATTGGGCTGAGTTCGGGCGCAAAATGACCCCTTTCCTGATACCGATGGCTCGCTGGGGGCAATTATCCACTGGCGAATTTGCCTCCAGATTTAAGCATCCATTTTTGAAGCGTGCCATTGCCCACATGTTTTCATGGGAAGAAGCGCCGGTGATGATGGGAATGTGTCTGCTGGCCTATATGCATACCGGAAACGCTGGCTTTCCGGCTGGCGGTTCGTTAGAATTTGCCCGGGCAATTGAGAAGCGTTTTCTTGAATTGGGTGGCGAAATTTATTACAACGCCCAGGTTGAAAAAATACTGGTTAAAGAAGATACCGCCATCGGTGTCCGATTATATAATGACAAAATTTACTCCGGTGATTGGGTCATATCAGCCTGCGATGGGCGGGGCACGATTTTCGACATGTTAGAAGGGAAATATCTCAACCGCCAGATTCAAAAAATGTACGACGGTCACCTGCCCATGCACAGCATGTTACAAATTTCTTTGGGTGTAAATTGTGATTTATCAGTCGAACCACATTGGATCACGCACTTGCTGGAAGAACCGGTATTGGTTACCGGTGAATCGCGGCATGAAATTGGCGTCAAACACTACTGCTTTGACCCCTCACTTGCCCCGCAGGGCAAATCAGTGGTGGAGTTAATCATTCGCACCAATTACACTTACTGGCAACGCATCTACGGACGCCGGCCCTATGATGAGGAACAGCGTCAGGTATCGGACATTATCCGCGAATATTTGGAAAATTGGTATCCCGGTATTAATCAACAAGTTGAAGTAGTTGACGAAGCCACCCCGCTGAGTTACGAACGGTACACCGGCAACTGGATGGGGTCAACCTGTGGCTGGCTTTTAACCAAAGAAACCATGCCGATGTTGATCAAGGGAGTATCCAAATCACTTCCCGGTTTGAAAAATTTTTTGATGGCAGGTCAATGGGTTGAACCGGGTGGTAGTGTACCGCTGGCAGCCGCTTCCGGAAAGAATGCCATTCAATTCATATGTGCCTCGGATCAAAAAGAATTTACAACCGAATTGCCTTCAAAGGTTAATTGATTGACACGCAAATAAGGGTACTTTGAAAGTGAGAGTTTAGGGTAATTCAATAAGTACTTCCGGAGCATATGATGATAAAAAAATTTTTGTGGGTTATTGCTTTTTTCCTAATGCTGTTGCCAATCCTCATAAACCCCACTCTTGTCCAGGCTGACAACAAGACCCTCGATTTTGAGGCAATTGATGCTTTCGTTCTTGAGCAAATGGCCAAACATGGCTTACCAGGCGTTGCTTTGACGATCGTTTCCGGCGATCAGATTCTCTACTCCAAAGGATACGGCATAGAGGGCAACCGTCCAATGACTACCTCGACGCAGATGTTAATTGGCTCGCAAAGCAAATCTTTTACTGCGCTCGCCATTGCTCAACTGGTGGAACAAGGAAAGCTAGAATTCAACGCTCCAGTGCAAAGATATCTTCCCTGGTTTCGCATTTCTGATGAAGTTGCCTCGAGCCAGATCACCATCAATCATTTATTACACCATACCAGTGGATTATCTGAGGCAGGCATTAGTCGAGTCTTCCCTGCGGACACCCCCATAGAAGAAATGGTACGCGCCCTTCGCGATGTGAGCCTGACTGCTCCGGTTGGTAAAACATTTCAATATTTCAACTATGGATATGATATCCTCTCGCTGGTCATTGAAGCTGTGAGCGGAATGAATTATGCCGATTATCTGAATATACATCTTTTTCAGCCTTTACAAATGACTCGTTCTACAGCCGATCCCTATTCAGCAGCCGATCTTGCCACAGGATATACGCGTATTTTTGGTTTCCCAGTACCTTGGCGGGAGCCAATCCCCCTTTATGAAATCGGAGCCGGGTTTATTGTATCTACCGCAGAAGACATGGCACGTTACGCGATTGCGGTAAAAAATCAAAATTTGCCCGGTGTCGGAAAATTAAATACCCAGTTAATGTTCACCCCCGGCCAGGCTAATTACGGCATGGGTTGGTGGATTGACAATTCCGCAGGTACTAAGCGTATTTCTCATGGTGGGGCCAACCGAACCTTTCGGACGGATGTGAACATCTACCCCCAGCGTGATCTTGCTTTTGTGCTACTGGTCAACACCGGCAGTCTGATTGATCACTACATTTCAATGGCACAGTTGCGAAATGGTCTCGAAAACCTGATTTTGGAAAATTCCGTTGGGAAAGCTGCCAGCGGCTGGTCGGTACGCTGGATTGGGTGGGGTATCGGCATCTTTGTCCTTGGCCTGTTAATCCTGCATACCCACAATTTTCTTGCCTTACGCGGCTGGCGGGTAAGAATGAAAACCGCTCCTCGCAGAAAAATCATTCAGGATATTGCCATTAGTTTCCTGATCCCCACCGCCATCCTTGTTGTAGTCCTGTCACAAATTGCAAGATTTTACGACTATCGCTTTAACTTGATCACCTCCTTAGCTTATCTGCCTACCGGCAATCCTGATATTTTCATATTACTCCTTGTGGGCAGCCTGCCGGATTACGCCCAAGGTATCATCAAACTAATCTGGTCTTTGGGTTTAAGCAAATAGGCTGAAACAGGTTATCTGCTTTTTAAGCCAGGCGGGCGGATTTTATCATCCCTCGATGGGAGAACTGCCGACAAAATAAAAAAGAGGATGTCGGGTTCATCCTCTAACCTGTCGGGGCGGGCGGATTTGAACCGCCGACCTCACGGACCCGAACCGTGAAATCGGCGGTTCCTTGCCTAACTCAAGCTAAATTCCAACACTTGACTGGTGATGCCAAAGCATGGTCATGATCAACATCGTATTGGGCGATCGCCAGATATCTTTTGACCATGTCCAGAGAGGAATGCCCCAGTATCTTTTGTAGCGAGTAGATGTTTCCCCCGTTCCTCAAAAACTGGATCGCAAAGGTATGCCTGAACCGGTGCGGATAAACTCGCCGTACAACGCATTGATTTCCTAATTCTGCAAGGATCTTTCTCAATTTACACCGTTCCAACGGTTTCTCACTCTTTAATGCAAACAACGGCGCTGTGGGATTCAAATTCGGCCGCATCTGTAAGTATTCGTCAATTGCCTCAATTGTTTCTTTGGAAATTGGAACTAACCGCTCTTTTTTGCCTTTTCCAATCACTCGGATATGTCCTGTGACCGGGTTTAAATCCTTTATCTGTAAATTGCATAATTCCGTTGCTCTGATTCCGGTATCCAACAAGGTCAAAATGATGGCTTTATCCCGGTAAGAATAGCGGGATTTGGAAGCGCTTTCCAGCAAAGCAAGAATTTCCGCTTTTGATAGAGGAATGATCGTTTTCTTCTCGGCAATGGGCGCCTTGATTTGTCTGACCGGATTGTATTCACAAATACCCTGCTGGATTGCCCACTGCCACAGCGCCGATAAATCGGCATGATAGTTTCGCAGTGTTTTTGCCGAAACATGCTTTTGTGAAGCCATAAATTTAAGAATATGCTGCTTTTGGATATCGTCAAAATTCATATCACCGACTTCAGCAAGGAACTTTTTATAGGTTACACGATAATCACGGATGGTGTGCGGTGAGTAACGCATTGCCATCCGTTCTTCCAGAAATTGTTTGATGGTTTGGCTTA
>NZ_JBRCOK010000119.1:0-18891 GCF_053501535.1 Bellilinea sp.
CTGCCGCCCACCCCAACCTCAACATTTACCCCCACTCCAACGCCGCCGCCGACTGAAACCCCTACCCCTTCGCCGGAGTTTGCCAGTCTGCGCTTCATCGGTGTAACTGCCAGTTACAATGGGGTGAGCCTGATTATCGAGATTCCCAATCTTCAACGGGTTTATACTTTGACCATCAACGGCATCAAATACCCTTGTCAGATGGTGGATACCGTTCCAAATCGGCTGTTTTGCAACGGTCTGGCAAAACCACCGTTTGATCAGGCAGTGCGGCTCTCTCTGCGTGACCCGAGTACGGATGAAGTTGTGTATGAGATGACAACCTCCATTGCCGGCAACTTGCTGAAAACCCCCGCCCCACGCGGTTACTACGATGCGAACTGCCCGCAGCGCGGGTTGGATGTCAAGTGTGAGATGGAATGCCGTATCCCGCCGGAGGGCGGGCCGTGTGTGGTTGCCAGCTGTTACGATTCGTGCGGTTTATACTTTTCGGTGCACACCTGCCCGGAGAATGTGGATGTCTATCCGGCGCTTTGCACCGAGGAACAGTGGGCTGAGATGAAAGCCCGCTATAATATCCCCTGAACGGGTGAGGATGAATGAAACGTTTTGGTGTTGTATTTTTGATTTTATTCATGGGATGGTTAACGGCTTGCAGCAGCCCGGTTGAGGTGACTTTCCAATCAGCCGAGTCTACTGCCACGGCAGTGCCGCTGGTGACGTTTACCGCCAGTCCGGTGCAATTGTCAACCCCGAACGAGCCGGCGTTGCCATCTGCAATTCTGACCCCCACCGCAATGATGTTGCCTGGCCCAACTCCCACCGCCGTACCGTTGGCCGACTTTTCTGCCCTGCGAGTGGTGACCATTGAAAGCAACGCTTTTGGCTGGATGATTCAGTTTAACCTGCCGGGAATCAAACAACCGCTGAACCTGAAATTGGATAATAAGGAATACCGCTGTGGAGTGGATGAGCGTTACCCGGAGCGTCTGTTCTGTCAGGGGTTGGCCAAACCGTTGATTGATCAACCCATGAAACTGGTGTTTTTCAACCCGGAAAGCGGCGCAGAAGTCTATCGCAGCAATTTGATCATCCCGCTGGCTTTTGTCGTTCCGCCGACCCCGGTGGGTTATCTGCATACCGCCTGCGAAGAGCGCGGTAAACAGGTTTCCTGCGAGACCGAATGCCGCATTGACCCGGACGGCAATCCCTGCATTGTGGCAACCTGTACGGACGCCTGCGGGCCGTACTTTGCCGTGCATTCCTGCCCGGACGACATGCCGCTGCCCTCGCCATCCTGTACGGCGGAGCAGTGGGTGATGATGAAGAAACGCTATCAAATTCCGTGAGCGAGGTGAGATGAGCCATATTTTCGATAAGTTTCGCATGGATGGACAGGTTGCGGTGGTCACCGGCGGAGCCGGTTTACTGGGGCGGCAGTTCTGCCGCACGCTGGCCCAGGCCGGTGCTGCGGTGGTAGTGGCTGACCTGAATCGCATGACGGCGATTACGCTGGCAGATAACCTCCAGAAAGATGGTTATCAGGCGATTGGCACGGGCGTGGATGTTACCGATCCGATTTCGGTGGAGGATATGGTTGCGGCGGCGGTCAATCAATTTGGACGGCTGGACGTGCTGGTGTGCAGTGCGGCCATGGACCCGAAATTCGACGCCGAACACGCTGCCGGGCAGCAGGGTAACGCCTTTGAAACTTACCCGCTGGAGGCGTGGCGGCAGGCATTGGATGTCAACCTGACCGGTATGTTTCTGTGTGCGCAGGCAGCCGTCAAGCCGATGCTGGCGCAGAATCATGGTGTAATCATCAATATCTGCTCCACCTACGGCCTGGTTGGCCCGGATCAGCGCATTTATCAGCGCCCGGGGCAGCCGCCGCAGTACAAGCCGGTGTTTTATTCGGTGACCAAGGCCGGGGTGCTGGGACTGACCCGCTATCTGGCGACGTATTACGCCGGGCGCAACATCCGCGTCAATGCGCTGACCCCCGGTGGGGTTTATAATCAACATGATCCAATTTTTGTCGAAAATTACAGTTACCGTACGGTGATGGGGCGCATGGCTGAACAGGATGAGATGAACGGTGCGCTGCTCTTTCTGGCATCCGATGCTTCCAGTTACATGACGGGTGCTAATCTGGTGGTGGATGGAGGCTGGACAGCATGGTGAACGGCACCGAAGTACTGGCAATTATCCCGGCGCGCGGCGGCTCGAAGGGCATACCGCGCAAGAACATCCGTAATTTTGCCGGTCACCCGTTGATTGCGTATAGCATTGCGGCGGCTTTGCAGTCGCGGCGGGTCACCCGCGTGATTGTTTCCACCGACGATGCGGAAATCGCCGAAGTGGCGCGGGCCTACGGGGCCGAGGTGCCCTTCCTGCGTCCTGCTGAACTGGCGCAGGACTCGACACTCGATCTGCCGGTCTTTCAACATGCGCTGGCATGGCTGACCGCCAACGAAGCCTACGCCCCGGATGTGGTGGTGCAATTGCGACCCACTTCTCCCATCCGCCCGGTTGGGCTGGTGGACGAAGCGGTGCACATTCTGCTGGAACACCCCGAAGCCGATTCGGTGCGTGGCGTGGTGCCGGCTGGCCAGAATCCTCATAAGATGTGGCGAATTGACTTGCAAACCGGACAGATGAAAAACCTGCTGGATGTGCCGGGTGTGCCGGAACCGTACAATGCTCCCCGTCAGTTGCTGCCGCCGGTTTACTGGCAAACCGGCCACATTGACGCAATCCGCCCGGTAACGATTCTGGAAAAGAATTCGATGAGCGGTGAGGTGATTCTGCCGGTGATGATTGACCCGCGCTACACGGTGGATATTGACTCGCTTGCCGATTGGGCGCGGGCTGAGTGGCTGGTTTGGCATGGCGGGCTGGAGATGGTGCATCCCGGACGGGTGCGCCGCCCGCTGCCGGAGAAGGTGACGCTGGTGGTGTTCGATTTTGACGGGGTCTTGACCGATAACCGGGTGTGGGTTGACTCTGAGGGGCATGAGTTTATAGCCGCCTATCGCTCCGACAGCCTTGGCATTCAGGCATTGCACAGGGCTGGCGTTCAAACGCTGGTGCTTTCAACCGAAACCGATGGGGCAGTGGCTGCCCGCGGCCGTAAAATGGGAGTGCCGGTTTTGCAGGGCATCACGGATAAAGCTGCGCGTCTGACGGAATACCTGCGTGAACACCATCTGGATGCCCGTGAGGTGCTTTTCGTTGGCAATGATGTCAATGATCTGCCCTGTTTTGATGTGGTGGGCTGCGCGGTGGCAGTGGCGGATGCTCAGCCGGAAGTGCTGCGGCAGGCAGATTTAATTCTGACCCGTCCGGGCGGGCACGGTGCTGTGCGCGAATTGTGCGACCTGTTGCTGCAACGGCTCGAAAACAATTGAACCAAAAAATTGATTAAAAAGGAGTGATCCGATGGCAAAAGCAGTAAAAATTGGCGATCGTTGGGTGGGGGATGGTCACCCGACCTATGTGGTGGCAGAAATCGGCATCAACCATAATGGGGATATCGAAATTGCCAGGCAATTGATGGATGCCGCCAAACACGCCGGGGTGGATGCGGTTAAGTTTCAAAAGCGCACCCCCGAACTGTGTACCCCGCCCGATCAGCGCAATGTGATGCGCGAAACGCCGTGGGGCTATATTACCTACCTCGAATACCGCCATAAAATTGAGTTTGGCGAAACGGAGTACCGCGAGGTGGACCGCTATGCTAAGGAAATCGGAATCACCTGGTTTGTTTCGGTGTGGGATGAGCCGTCGGTGGATTTTATTGAGGCGTTTGATCCGGTGGCGTACAAAGTTCCTTCCGCAGCGCTGACCGATCACGGCTTGCTGCGTAAACTGCGCGCTACCGGGCGGCCGATCATCCTTTCGACCGGCATGTCCACCATTGACCAAATCAAGGCTGCCGTGGAGCTGCTGGATATGGACAATCTGGTCATCTGCCACACCACCAGCGCCTATCCCTGCCCGCCGGAGGAACTCAACCTGCGCATGGTGCAGACCCTCAAAGAAACCTATCCCTGCCCGATTGGCTATTCCGGGCACGAGGTCGGATTGATTCCCTCGGTTGTGGCGGTTGCTTTGGGAGCGTGTCTGGTCGAACGGCACATCACGCTTGACCGCGCCATGTGGGGTTCGGATCAGGCTGCCTCGGTGGAACCGGGTGGTTTTGAACGGCTGGTCAAGTACATCCGCGTGACGGAACTTTCACTGGGTGACGGCGTCAAACGGGTGTACGACAGCGAGCTGCCGTCCCTGAAAAAACTGCGAAGGGTGTTCAACTAATCCCGATGAAGTGGACCGCTCAGCGCATCCGTAAGGGCGTGCAACGGCGCTGGCTGCGTACCCGCAACAGCCGCACGATTGCCCGCCTTTCAGCCGAGATTGGACAACACGCCCCGCCGGTGGATTCTCGCCCGGTGGTGCTGTTCAATGTTTCCAGCCGGCTGGCCGGGATGAGCCTGAATGCGGCGTTTACACTGCTGAGCGGTTGGGCGCTGCGGATGGCAGGTGTGCCGGCGGTGCATTTTGTCTGCCGCGCCGGCATGACACGTTGCCAGCTGGGCAGCGCCCTGACGGCGGCCGATCAGCCGCCGCCGTGTGCGGCGTGTATCCGCCAATCGCAGCAGCTTTACTCTTCTGCACAGGTGCGCTGGTTTGACTATCAGCCGGACGGAGAAATTGAACGGGAGACGGCGGGGCTCTCGCTGGCTGAATTAATGGTTTTTGAATGGAAAGGACTGGCGCTGGGCAGTCTGGTGCTGCCCTCGCTGCGCTGGGCGCTGCGCCGTCATGATCTGGACGATGATGCGCAGACGCGTTTTTTGCTGCGTCAATTCATTTTATCGGCGGCGCGGGTAGCGCAGGAATTCAACCGGTTGCTGGATGAGGTGCAGCCGCGCGGGGTGGTGGTGTTCAACGGCGTATCCTTTCCGGAGGCGGTTGCGCGTCAGGTGGCGCTCCAGCGCGGACTGCCGGTGGTCACCCACGAAGTGGGCTTGCAGCCCTTCAGCGCGTTTTTCTCACACGGACATGCCACGGCTTACCCGATTGATGTACCAGCCGATTTTGAACTCAGTCCAATGCAGGAAGCCCGTCTGAATGGTTACCTTGAAAAGCGTTTTCAGGGGCAGTTCAGCATGGCGGGCATCCGCTTCTGGCAGGATATGCGTCATCTGGATGAGGGTTTGCTGGCAAAGGCAGCCAATTTCCGTCAGGTCGTACCGGTGTTTACCAATGTGATTTTCGATACCAGCCAGATGCATGCCAATGTGATTTTTACGGACATGTTTGCGTGGCTGGAGGAAGTGCTGGGCATCATTCGCGCTCACCCGGAAACACTGTTTGTACTGCGCGCTCACCCGGACGAAGACCGACCCGGCAAGCAGGCCCGTCAAAGTGTCACCCGCTGGGCGGAAGCCAATCGGGTCAGCGAGCTGCCCAATGTGGTCTTCATCCCGCCGCGTGAGTACCTGAGTTCTTACGAGTTGATTCAGCGGTCTAAATTCGTCATGGTTTATAATTCGACGATTGGGCTGGAGGCATCCATTCTGGGCAGTGCGGTGCTGTGCGGCGGACAGGCGCGTTACACCCGCCTGCCGACGGTCTTTTTACCCGCTTCTGCGGCGGAGTTCCGGCGCATGGCGGAGGAATTTTTGAATGCCGAGCGGGTCACGGCTCCGCCTGAGTTTCAGCACAATGCGCGGCGATTCCTGTATTATCAGCTATACCGCGCATCGCTGCCATTTGCTCAATTTTTAGATGAGGATGTTGACCCCGGCTTTGTCATCCTCAAAGAAAATCTCACCTGGCGGGACTTTTTGCCCGAATCTTCAGCAACACTGACCACCATTGTGCGCGGTGTGCTGGAAAGCCAATCCTTCTACCTGCCGGAGGAGGACTGAGGTATGGCGGAAGCACGCTGCTCTATCGTCATTCGCGCCTATAATGAGGAAAAACACATCGGCAGGCTGCTGAGCGGTATCTTGCAGCAGACCGTCCGCGAGGTGCAGATTATTCTGGTGGATTCGGGTTCGACGGACGCCACGCTGGCGGTTGCTTCCCGTTTTCCGGTTGAGGTGGTGCATATCCGTCCGCAGGAATTTACCTTTGGGCGCTCGCTGAACCTTGGGATTGCTCAAGCGCGGGCCGATGTGGTGGTGATGGCTTCGGCGCATGTCTATCCGGTTTATCCGGACTGGCTGGAGCGCTTGATTGAACCGTTTGAAGACCCGCAGATCGCGGTTGCCTACGGCAAGCAGCGTGGTGCCGAAACCACCCAATATTCGGAGCATCAGGTTTTTCGCCGCTGGTTTCCAGACCAATCCACCCGGCGGCAGGCGCACCCGTTTTGCAACAATGCCAATGCTGCTATCCGCCGTGCTTTGTGGGAGCAGCACGCCTATGATGAACTGCTGACCGGTCTGGAAGATCTGGCGTGGGCACGCTGGGCACAAAGTCAGGGGTACGGCGTGGCTTATGTGGCCGAGGCGGAGGTTGTTCACGTCCATCAGGAAACCTGGCGCGGCATTTATAACCGCTACCGGCGTGAGGGGATGGCTTTCAAGCAGATTTACCCGCAGGAGCACTTCCGTTTTACGGACTTTGTGCGTCTGTGGGTCAGCAATGTGTGGAGCGACTGGCGCGCCGCGGCTGCCGAGGGACTGCTGGGAAGAGAATGGGCCAATATCGTCCGGTTTCGGCTGATGCAGTTTTGGGGCACCTATCAGGGCTATCGCCAGTCCGGGCCGCTCACCTGGCAGCTCAAGCAGACCTTTTACTACCCGAATTTAAGCGAAATCCCTAATGGACAAACCGTCCGGCGGGATGTCCAGCCAATTCAATACAAAGAAGGCGGCGAATGATTTATTTGCAATGGTCCGGTGAGGTGAAATCATGAACGCAACTCCCCAAATTGTCGCACTGGTGCCGATGCGCCATCATTCGGTGCGGGTGCCGGGCAAGAATTACCGCCCGCTGGCGGGTAAACCGCTCTTTCACCACATTCTCGACACTTTGCTGCAAACGCCGGAAATCAGCCGGGTGGTGGTGGATACCGACTCTCCGGTGCTGATGGAAGGGATTGCCCGCGATTTTCCGCAGGTGATTTTGCTGGAACGCCCCGCCCACCTGACGGCAGATACGGTGCCGATGAATGAGATTTTGATGCACGATACCGCCCGGGTGGAGGCAGATTTTTACCTGCAAACCCATTCCACCAATCCGCTGCTGCGCCGGCAGACGGTTTCACAGGCGATCCAGACCTTCCTGAGCCATTACCCGGCGTATGATTCGCTCTTTTCGGTCACCCGCCTGCAAACCCGCCTGTGGGACGGGTTGGCGCGTCCCATCAACCATAACCCGGCCATTCTTTTGCGCACGCAGGATTTACCGCCCGTCTATGAGGAAAATTCCTGTATTTACCTGTTCACCCGCCAAACCCTGGTTCAGCGCCGCAACCGGATCGGCGAGCGCCCCTATCTGTTCGAGATAGACCCGCTGGAAGCGCGGGATATTGACGAAGAATTCGATTTCATCCTGGCAGATTTACTGATGCGCCAGCGGCTGCAGACCGAAGGCAGGGGGGAGGGCTGATGTACACGGTACTGCTTTCCGCACCATACCTGCTTCCGGTGGTGGAACGCTTCCGTCCGCTTTTTGAGGATTACCGGCTGGCGCTGATTGTGCCGCAGGTGCATGAACGCCTCTCGGAAGAGGAAATTCTGACTTACGCCGGTCAGTTCGATGCCACCATCTGCGGGGATGATCGTTACACCGAGCGGGTGCTGCAAGCATGTGCCCCCCGCCTGAAGGTGATTTCCAAATGGGGAACGGGGATTGACTCGATTGACCGACAGGCAGCCGCCCGGCTGGGGATTCAGGTGCGGAATACGCCGAATGCGTTTACGCTGCCGGTTTCGGATAGTGTGTTGGGTTACATTCTGGCGTTTGCCCGGCAATTGCCGTGGATGGACCGCGCCATGAAAGCCGGACAGTGGCAAAAATTGCCGGGACGTTCGCTCAGCGAATGCACGCTGGGGGTGGTGGGGGTTGGCAATGTGGGCAAGGCCGTGCTGCGCCGCGCGCGGGCATTTGGGATGCGCCTGCTGGGCAACGATATTGTGCCGATTGCTCCGGATTTTGTGCTGGAAAACGGGGTGGAGATGACCACGCTGCGAGATTTACTGGCACGCTCCGATTTCATCAGCCTGAACTGTGATTTGAACCCGACCAGTTACCATTTGATCAACAGCGAATCACTGAGATGGGTCAAACCCGGCGCGGTGCTGATTAACACGGCGCGCGGGCCGGTGGTGGATGAATCTGCCTTGATTGCTGCCCTGCAAGAGGGACGGCTGGCAGGGGCAGCCCTGGATGTGTTTGAGGTGGAGCCGCTGCCGCTGGATTCTCCGCTGTTGAAGATGGATAATGTCATGCTGGCGGCGCATAATTCCAATGCCAGTCCGGCGGCGTGGGAGCGGGTTCACTGGAACACCATCCGAAATTTGCTGGATGGATTGGGTATGGATGTGAGCGGATTGGATGAATGGAAAAAACGGCTGAGCGAGAATCAGGGGTGAGAACTTGAGCATGAGTCAAAAACTGGAGCGCAATCTGCTTATTTTGATTTTGACGGCCTATGTGCTGTATGCTGCTGTGTTTATCGTCAAGACCATCTTTTGGATTGATGGCGTTCCGTATTCAGCGCTGTTCGATGACATGATGATTTCGATGACCTATGCGCGCAATCTGGCACAGGGCTATGGGCTGGTGTGGAACCCGGGCGGTGAACGGGTGGAGGGTTTCAGCAATCCGCTGTGGGTGATTTTTATGGCGCTGTTTCACCTGCTGCCAATCCCGGAAAACTGGACGAGTCTGGCCATTCAGATCAGCGGCGGGGTGTTTTTCGTTGCCAGCCTGCTGGTGCTGCGGCGCGTTGCGGCTCAGGTGAGCGGGGGACAATCGCGGGTGGTGCTGCTGGCGGTGCTGTTGACGGCTTTCTACTACCCGCTGAGCAACTGGTCACTGCTGGGGTTGGAGGTCAGCCTGTTGCTGTGGATGGTTAACCTTTCTATGTATCTCACCCTGCGAACGCTGGAGAGCGGGCAATTTTCGCGCTGGCTGTACGTGTTGATGGGGCTGGCCACGCTGGTGCGGGTGGATGCGGCCGTCACTTACCTGACCCTGTGGGGGCTGCTGGTGTGGTTTGACCGCGCCAACCGCCGCCGTCACTTAATTGAGGGCGGGTTGTTTCTGTTGCTGTTTGTGGGCGGGCAGACCGTAGCGCGCAAACTGTATTACGGCGAGTGGGTACCAAATACCTATATCCTCAAAGTGGAAGGATTGCCGTTGTGGGCGCGGGGCCGGCGTGGGTTGCAGGTTACCTGGAATTTTGTACGCGGCATGTACACCCCACTGCTGGTTTTGCCGTTTACGCTTTTTCTGTTCCGACGAGATCGCAAAGTATTGCTGGTGGCGCTGGTCTTTCTGGCACAGGTGGCTTACAGTATTTATGTTGGCGGGGATGCCTGGGAACACCGCGGCGGCGCCAACCGCTTTGTGGCGCTGGGCATGCCGGCTTTCTTTGTGCTGTTTTCCCTGGCGGTGTGGGAATGGTACGATCGAATCCGTTCCTTTCTGCAAAAACGCATTCCGGCTGCATCAGGCTGGTTAACCCGCCTGATGCCGGTTGGTTTGGGGCTGTTCATTGCGTTCAGTATGCTGCTGTGGAACCGCATGCCCGGCAATTATGGGATTGTTTCCAGCCTGCTCAAAGCCAGAGAAGGCGAATTGCGCTTCTTCCTGCTGTTGGACCGTTCGATTTATGTGCCGGGCAATGAGCGGTATACCCGCGATGGGTTGATCATCCGTCAGATTACACAGCCTTCGGCCAAAGTTGCCGTGATTGCGGCGGGCAATATCTGTTACTTCTCCCACCGCACCTGCATTGATATGCTTGGGAAGAGCGACCCGGTGATTGCCCGCGGCGGCATTCAGGTACCGCCGGACGCGGACTGGCGAGAATTGCGCCCCGGGCATATCAAGTTCAATTATCAATATTCGATTGCCACACTGAAACCGGATGTGGTAGTGGATATTCATCACAGCACCCGCGATATTGCAGAAAAATATCTCAAAGAGGATTACACGGTGGCTCTCCTCAACAAACATCCGGTTTATTTTCGCAAGGACTCCACCAGGATAGATTGGGTACAATTAGAATATGTCCGAGAAGATTGAAAACCGAATTGTATTGATTACCGGCGCAGCCGGTGGAATTGGGCGCGCCACGGTCGGCCTGTTCGCCGGGTGCGGCTGGCGGGTGATTGGTGTGGACCGGCAGGCGTTCGGCGAGGGTTTTCCGTCGAACGGGTTGTTCATCCAGGCCGATATTTCTGAGCCGGCTCAACTGGAAGGCATCTACGAAAAAACCCGCGCCTACACCGGTCAGTTGAATGCCGTCATTCACAACGCTGCCCTGCAAATTGCCAAACCGCTGATTGAAACCACTGCCGAAGAATGGGACGCGGTCATGGCTTCGAACCTGCGCTCGGTTTTTCTGGGCGCTAAACTGGCCTATCCACTGCTCAAAGCGGCCGGCGGCGGGGCAATCGTCAATGTTTCCTCTGTCCATGCGGTAGCCACTTCCGCCAACATTGCCGCCTACGCAGCCAGCAAGGGCGGTCTGCTGGCGCTGACGCGCGCCATGGCAATTGAGTTTGCCCCGGATAACATCCGTGTCAACGCCATTTTACCGGGCGCGGTGGATACCCCGATGCTGCGCGCCGGTTTGAACCGCGGGCATGTCGGCGGCGAGACGATTTACGACCGCCTGGAAAATCTGGCGCGCAAGACGGTCAACGGGCGCATCGGCAAGCCCGAAGAAATTGCCCACGCCATTTACTTTTTGGCCGATGATACCCAGTCGTCGTTTATGACCGGTCAGGCGTTAATTGTGGACGGCGGCGCCACGGCGAGGTTAAGCACCGAATGAGCGGATGGCGCGAAACGCTCAAAAAAATATTGCCGCCGGGGGCGGTTAACCTGCTGCGCGAGGCGCGCGACGGCACGGCACGGCTGGGCGACCTGCCGCAGGCCTATGGTCATCCATGGCGGCGGGAAACCATCCGCCGCCTGCCGGCGCTCAAAGACAGCCAGCGCGGCAAACGCTGCTTCATTTTGGGCAATGGCCCAAGTCTGGCAAAAACCGACCTGACCCGCCTGAAAAATGAATTCACCATCGGGCTTAACCGCATTTATCTGGCTTTTGCGCAGATGGGATTTGAGACCAGTTATTACCTTTCGATTAATGATCTGGTCATTGAGCAGTGTGCGGAAGAGATTCAAGCGCTGAAGATGCCGCGCTTTGTTTCGTGGCGGGCGCGCCGCTGGCTGCAGCCGGATGAGAACCTCTACTTTCTCTACACCACCTACACCGGCCCGAAATTTGCCCGCGACCTGACCGGCCGGGTGTGGGAAGGAGCCACCGTTACCTATGTGGCGCTGCAGGTGGCATTCTACCTTGGCTTTGAAACGGTGATTTTAATCGGGGTGGATCACAACTTTACCACGCAGGGTAAGCCCAATACCACCGTCGTTTCGCAGGGAGATGACCCCAATCATTTTCACCCAGGCTATTTTGGCAAGGGCTTCCGCTGGCAGCTGCCGGATCTGGAAACCTCCGAACGCGCTTACCGCATGGCGCGCGCTGCTTACGAATCCGCCGGTCGGCGAGTGCTGGATGCCACCATCGGTGGAAAGCTGACTGTTTTTCCCAAAGTGGAATACGAATCGCTTTTTGAATGAGCGCCCCCCTCGTTTCGATTGTTACCCCTTCTTTCAATCAGGCTGCTTTTCTGGAGCAGGCCATTCGTTCGGTGCTGGAGCAAACCTACCCGCACATTGAATATCTGGTGGTGGATGGCGGCTCGACGGACGGCAGCCGTGAGATTATCGAAAAATATGCCGGGCAGCTGGCGTGGTGGGTTTCGGAAAAGGATGCCGGTCAGGCCGATGGCATCAACAAGGGCCTGCGCCGCGCACAAGGGGAGATTGTGGCATGGCTTAATTCGGATGATTATTACCTGCCGGCGGCAATCGGGCAGGCTGTGGAGGCTTTCCGCCTTTTTCCGCAGGCCGGACTGGTTTTCAGCGATGTTGAATCGGTGGATGGGGAAGGGAATCGTTTCAACGTCATGCGTTTTGGCGATTGGGGGCTGGCCGATTTAATGGCATTTCGCATCATCAGCCAGCCGGGGGTGTTCATGCGCCGCAGTGTGCTGGAGCAGGCCGGTTACCTTGACCCGAATTATCATTACCTGCTGGATCATCACCTGTGGCTGCGCATGGCGGTGATGGCTCCAATTCGCTATGTGCAGGGTGCGCGCTGGGCAGCGGCCCGCTTTCACGCTTCGGCAAAAAATGTTGCTCAGGCAGCCGGTTTTGGCAGCGAAGCCCTGCGCCTGGCCGCCTGGATGGAAAGCAGTCCGCTGTTTAAGCCTTACCTGCCGGCCGTACGGCGGCGGATGTGGGCGGGTGCCCACCGGCTGGACGCCTTTTACCTGCTGGATGCCGGTCAACCTCGGGCGGCTTTAACGGCGTATGCGCAAGCTTTTCGCTACCATCCACCCACCGTCCTGCGGGACTGGCGGCGCGTGTTGTATGCGCTGGTCAGCCCGCTGGGATTGGAAGGCTTGCGGCAGGCCTACTTGAAGCGGCGCAGCCGGCGATTTCAGCGGCAGGAGCGTTGAGGTTGGGGATGGAAGGGCCGCTTTCCCCGGCCGAAAAGGGCAGCCTGTTCACCCATCCGCGCTGGCTGGCGGGTTTGCTGCTGGTGTGGCTGCTAGCAGGCGGGGCGGCTTTTCGGTTGTATGATTTGACGGACCCACCGCTGGATTTTCACCCCACCCGCCAGGTGCGTTCGTTGATCATCGCGCGCGGCATGTATTTTCAGAATCTGGCGGGCATTCCCGAATGGCAGCGCGAATTTGCCGTCCGTCAGTGGCGGGCGCAGGATGTGATCGAACCGCCGATCATGGAAGCCTTAACCGCCTCCGCCTACCAGCTGATTGGCGGGGAAGCGCTGTGGATTGGGCGGCTTTTTTCCATCTTCTTCTGGCTGGCGGGCGGCGTGGGTTTGTGGCTGCTGGCCCGCCGCTTGATGGGGGAGGATGCCGCTGTGTGGGGAGTGGCGTTGTATCTGGGCTGGCAATATGCGATTCTGGCTTCGCGTTCCTTTCAGCCCGACCCTTTGATGACCGCGGCGATCATCTGGTCTTTGTGGGGAGCTGCCGGGTGGCACACGCGACCCGGGTGGGGCAGATCCGTTACCGCCGGTTTGCTGGCGGGTGCAGCCCTGCTGGTCAAATGGACTGCGGTCTTTTTTATCGCTGGCGGATGGCTGGGTTTACTGCTGACCGATGGCAGCCTGCGCCGGTTGTGGCGCAATCGTCAGGTGTGGGTCATCGGTGGACTGGCGGTGCTGCCGGGGCTGCTGTACGCGCTTTATTCTGCGCTGGTGTTGAACAGCCTGCAAGGTCAGTTGAGCCTGCGCTTTTTCCCGCAGATGTGGCTGGATGCCGTTTTTTATCTGCGCTGGTGGCTGCGATTGAATGATGTGGTCAGCCTGGCGTGGCTGGTGTTGATGATATTGGGCATCTTTTGCCTGCCCGTTGGACGGGCGCGCGGGCTATTGCTGGGTTGGGCAGCCGGTTACGGGGTGTATGCTTTGATTTTTTCGTATTACGTCAGTACGCATGATTATTATCACCTGCCGTTGATTCCGCTGGCGGCGCTCGGCGCGGGAAATGCCCTGTCGGTTTTACTGGGTCGGTTGCAGCTACCCGCGGGCTGGCGGCGAGGTCTGGGTGTTTTGCTCATCGCGCTCGTCTTTCTGGCAGAGGGCTGGTCGGCGCGCACCCTGCTCAAGCGGCAGGATTTTCGACCGGTTGTGGAGCAGATTCAAACCCTTGCCGCCCGCTTTTCGCCGCAGGACTCGCTGGTCAGCCTCGCGCCGGATTACAGTTTACCGCTGGTCTATTGGGGCTGGCTGAACACGACTCACTGGTTTGGAGTGGGAGATTTTGCCCTGCGTCAGGCAGCCGGACAAAGCATTGATTTTGAAGAGTATTTTCAAAATCAAACCAGCGGACGGGATTATTTTCTGGTGACCGATTTTGAGGAACTGGCGCGCCAGCCGCAGCTGCAGGCAGAACTGGAAAACCACTATCCGCTGATGATGGAGGGGCAGGGTTTTCGGGTGTATGATTTACGGCAGCGGAAAGAATTGCCATGAAATCGGTTTCCGGGCGGATCGTTGCGGTTTTGGTTTTACTGGCGCTCCTTTCTGGCCTGGGGGCGACGGCTTACGCCGGTACTTTCAGCCGTTACTGGGCGGATGACTACTGTTACGCTGCGGTTGTTCAGCGGGATGATTTAATTCGGGGTGTGCAATACTGGTATCAAAACGGCGGCAATCGCTTTGCGGCTTTTCTTGCCGTAGGGCTGAGTGAATTCTTCGGGCAGAAAGCGGTTTCCGTGTTGCCGGCTTTGCTGCTGGCTGGGTGGGTTTGGGCGGCTTATTATGCTTTGAAAGGCGCCGTTCGTCTGGCGGGCTGGCGGGTCAGCCGGCTGTGGTTATGGACGGCGGCGGCTGGCTGGGTTTTTGTGGCCGTGTATACCTCACCTGACCGGCTGCAAACCCTTTACTGGCGGATGGGGCTGCTGCATTATTCTCTGCCGCTGGTGCTGCTGCTGCTTCAGGCTGGAATTCTGCTGAATGCTCCGGCAGGTCTGTCGGGGGGCAGGCTGGTGCTGGTCACCGTTGCAAATGGGCTGCTGGCCTTGTTTTCAGCCGGATTGTCAGAAACGGCGGCTGCTCTGCAGACCACTCTTTACCTGCTGGCAGCTGGCTGGCTGCTGCTGCGCGGTGGTTCGGAGAAACGCGGCTGGTCGGTGGCGTTGATCGGAGGGCTGGGGGCTTCTCTGCTGGCTATGCTGATCATGGCGCTTTCACCTGCCAATGCCTGGCGGCAGGCGCTTCTTCCGCCGCCGCCCACGCTGACCGTGCTGGTACAATTTGTGCTGCGTTACACGCTGGATTTTGTGCTGGATACCCTGCGTACGCTGCCATTGCCGCTGGCGGTCTGGTTGGGTTTGTGTGCGGCGCTGAGCTGGCTGCTGCCCGCCGACCGGCAAAATCAGCCGCAGGCTGTTTTCACTGCCGGCCTGCTGCTGGCTGCCGGCCTGCTGGCGACGGCGGCGGCGATTGCACCCAGCGCCTATGCCGGCCTGCAATACCCCGCCGGGCGGGCGCTGATGACCGCGCGCTTTCCGCTGTTGAGCGGGTTGGGACTGGCGGCTGCTGTTTCAGGCATCTGGTTGAAAGGGCGGTTATCCTCTGCTGCTCAGCGGTGGCTGAGCGTGAGCGCGCTGATTATCCTGTTGCTTGTTGGGGCTTATGTGCTGCGGGCAACTCAACTGCCGTTGAGCGAGGCCCAGGTGCTGGCGGTCAAGGCCGCTCGCTGGGATGCTCGTCAGGCTGAGATTTTTTCCCAGCGGGCAGCGGGTTTTCAGATCATTCGCGTTCGCGAAGTGGATGTCGTCAGCACGCTGGAAGACCTGACTCCCCAGCCTGAGCATTGGGTCAACGGCTGCGCAGCGGACTATTATCAGGTGGAGCAGATCCTTGCGGAACGATAGAGAGGCAAGATGTTAGTTTCGATTATTACCCCTTCCTACAATCAAGCGCGTTATCTGGAAGAAACGATGCGTTCAGTGTTGGAGCAGGATTATCCCCACATCGAGTATATTGTGGTGGATGGCGGCTCGACGGATGGCAGCCGCGAGATCATCGAAAAGTACGCCGACCGGCTGGCGTGGTGGGTTTCGGAAAAAGACCGCGGTCAGACCGATGCGATCAACAAGGGCTTTGCGCGGGCGCGCGGCGAGGTGCTGGCGTGGCTGAACTCTGACGATACCTACCAGCCCGGCGCAATCCGCGAGGCGGTGGAATTTTTGCGGCAAAATCCACAGGTGGGGCTGGTTTATGGAGATGCCAATTACATTGATGAACACGGACGGGTGATTGGGCGGTTTCCGGCGGCGCAAACCGATTACCGCCGCTTGCGGCAGGGATACGTTCATATCCCGCAGCAGTCGGCATTCTTTCGAGCTGACCTGTGGCGGAAGGTCGGTCCGCTGGATGACAGTTTCTACTTTGCCATGGATTACGATTTATGGGTGCGGCTGGCGCGTGAAGCGCCAATTGTCTACCTCCCGCGCGTGTGGGCTAACTTCCGCCTGCATTCGGATGCCAAAACCATTGCTGCCGATGATCGCTGCTGGCCGGAGATGCTGCGGGTGCATTACCGCGATGGCGGTTCGCCGTTTTCGATGATTGTGCTTAAGTACTGGATTAGAAAATTGGCTGCACCTTATATCAACTGGCGAAGACGGCGCATGTTCCGGCTATAATGGTAAATGGAGGTGGCCCATGGCTCGAAAAACCTCGTCCCCGTCAGGCCGTTACTCGCCCGGCTTTTTTGGCGAAATTGCGCTGCGCATCAAACTGGTGCTGCGTTTACTGGCTGATCCGCGCGTCAACATCTTTGTCAAGCTGATCCCCTTTGCTTCCTTCATCTACTTTTTTCTGCCGGATCTGGTGATCGGGCCGCTGGATGATGCGGCGGTGCTGGGGATTGCCTTCAGTCTGTTTGTTGAGCTGTGTCCGCCGGAGGTGGTTGAAGAACACCTGCAGCAACTGCGGGCGGAAGCACAACGGCGGTCTTCCTCTCCGACAGACCGCAAAGCCATCGAGGAGGACATCATCGAAGGTGAGTATTACGAGATTAAGGATGTAAACATTCACGAAAACGGACACAAAGAGGAGAAAGAGAAGCGATGAAGGTTCGTTCCCTGCTGGTGTTACGGCTGAGTCTGGCCGTAACGCTGTTCAGTTTAATCGCAGCGGCCTGCAGCCCAGGCCCGCAGATCACCCCACCCGCTACATTAATGCCCACTTCTCCACCGCTACAGCCGAGCATTCCACCCGAAGCGGCCTCTTCACCAGCTCCGGAAGAAACTCCAGCAGTCGAGGATACGGCAGTCCCTTCCTCAACCGCAACCGCTGCTTTGGTCAGCGTTACGGCTTTTCCGCCTGCCGCGGCCTTTGATTGGAAGTTGATCGCCGGCGGTTTGCGCCGCCCGACCGATTTAGCCGATCCAAATGATGGCAGCGGCCGATTACTGGTGCTGGAACAGCCCGGCTTGATCCGCGTGATTGCGGACGGGCAGCTGCAGGAGCGCGCTTTTCTGGATCTGACCGAGCGGGTTGGCGCAAATTCTTCTGAACAGGGTTTGCTGGGGATTGCTCTCGACCCGGATTACGCCGAGAACGGCATTTTTTACCTGAATTACACCGACAAAAACGGCAACACGGTGGTTTCCCGCTTTCAGCGCGCGGCGGATGGTCAGCGCGGCGACCCGCAATCCGAGCAGGTGCTGCTTTATGTGGAGCAACCTTACGCCAATCACAACGGGGGTGATCTGGAATTTGGCCCGGATGGTTTTCTCTACATTGGGCTGGGGGACGGTGGTTCAGCCGGAGACCCGCAGCGCCGTGCGCAGAACAACCAGACTCTCTTGGGTAAGATGCTGCGCGTTGATGTGCGCGGTCAGGCTGCTTACGCCATCCCTGCCGATAATCCGTTTGCCACTGGCAGCAATGGACGGCAGGAAATCTGGGCAAACGGCCTGCGCAACCCGTGGCGCTACACCTTCGACCGCCTGACCGGCGACCTGTACATTGCCGATGTGGGGCAGAACAAGTACGAGGAAATCAACTTTGTGCCGGCGGGCAGCCCGCCGGGGTTGAATTTTGGCTGGCACTACCGCGAGGCTACCCATCCGTTTGCCGATACACCCCCGGCCAGTTTGCAGTTGTACGATCCGGTGCATGAATACGGGCGCAATGACGGCTGCTCGGTGACCGGCGGGTATGTCTACCGCGGCAATCAGTTGCCGGAGTTTTACGGGGTTTACCTGTTCGGCGATTACTGTAACGGCTTTGTGTGGGGAATGCTGCGAGACTCGGGCGGTAACTGGCTGGTCGAGCGTCTCTTCCAACTGGGCGCCAACATCAGTTCGTTTGGTGAGGACGCGCAGGGTGAGTTGTATTTGCTGGACCACCGTTCCGGCAGTGTGTATCAGCTGGTGCGGCGGTAAAAGAAGGATGAAAATCCAACCGAATGGGTAAAAATCATCCTGTTCAAATGACCTGTTTTGCGCTATGCTAAATAAAAGGATTATCGGAGGTGTGTGATGGCTGATAAGCGTTGGGAGACAATTCGTGTGCAGTTTTGCGACCATGCCGGCTGCGAGGTGCGGCTGGAAGCCGAGCTGGTGTACCCGGCTGAATTTTTGCCCGATCAACCGCCGCGCCTGGTTTCCAAACGCTGTTCGCGCGGTCTGGAATGCAATATGTGGAACAACATGACCTGCGTTTGGGCGGGCACCAACCCAATGTACGATCCGTTTGAGAAGTGAACCCCCTTTGAAGTTTTGAAGCGGGGCAGACTTGTGATTTGAAAAATCTCATCCAGTTTCACTCAGCGGGGTAAAAACCCCGCTGTTTTTTATTCATCTGCCCAAGGCTCAGAAATATTTTAATCAAGTATAATTTCAGTATCATGACAAATCGTTCCAGCGATTGGTTCAAACAAGCCGAGAGCGATCTGCCTGGTTATCCGAACGGACATCCGAGCGGCGCCCCGTTTGAACATTATGGTACTCTCCAAAGTTCGCAGGCAATCGAATATGCCCGTGAGATCCTTGAATTCGTCCGTACTCAAATGGCCTGAT
>NZ_JBRCOK010000120.1:0-12165 GCF_053501535.1 Bellilinea sp.
TACCAGCCGCGCGTCTCCCAATCCATCTGGTAAGCCGCGCTCAAATCGGCCTGCTCGGCCATCACCAGAATAAAATCGGCGCTGCCTTCCTCCTGCAGGGTTTGCAACACTTCGCTTTGCACCGCTGCCGCAGCGCCGGTAGGCGGTAAATCCTGTGCCAGTGCCGATCCGCCAACGGTGAGCAGCGCAACCAGCAGAAGGCCGCTCAGCACCGCCATCAGCCAGCGGCGCGCCTGTTTCAACCGGTAAATATTTTGCATGAATCACCTGTAATTGGAATTAATCGGGGTTGTCATCTTCAGGCGCCAGCCCCAACTGGCGCGCCTGTTCGTAACTGAGCGCATCCGGGTTGACCGCTTCCGCTATCTGCTGCCCGGCGGCGCTCTCCCAAAACGATTCAACTTCGCTGGGGTCAAGGCTGGCAGCCGTGCGCTGCAACTGCGCTTCCAGTTCTGCCAGCGGCTCTTCGCCGCCGAGCACTTCTTCTACCTGTGCCATGGCGGCCGGCTGAAGCGGCGGCGCAGCGGGGGGGATTTCTGCCAGCGGGTAAAAATCCGCCCCCATGGCCTGTAAAATTGCCGCCAGATCGGTTTGCGCCTGCAGCAGCGCCTCAAACGCCAGAGCGGTACGCAGCCCGCTGGCATCCGCTTGTTGAACGGCAACCAAACCGTAACTGCCGACCGGGGCAAGGATCAAACTGCGCTCCAGCCCGCGCAGCGCCAGAGCCGCTTGCGGTAAATCGGTGCGCACCAGCCGGCTGGCCCTGACTGCTGCACCGAGCGCAGCCATGACCGGCGCTGCCCAGTGCTGTTCAAAATCCACATCGGCCACCTCGCCGGCCTGGGCCACCACCCGCCCGCGGTCGTCACACAGCAGCACCTGAGCCGCCCCCAACTCACGGCGCAGGCGGGTCAGCAGACCGGGCAAGTCCTCGCGGGGCTGGGGCAGCGGTTCGCCTTCGCTGCGGCTTTTGGCGGGCTGCTCCTCCGGCAAGGGCAATTCCAGCAGTTCAGCGGCAGTGCGTAAAAATTCGCTCATTTCGATGGGTTTGCGCATGAAACGGTCCACTTTGGCCTCAGCCGCCTGACGGATGACAGTTTCATCGGACAGGCCGGTAATCAGCATGATGCGGGTTTCCGGGCTGCGCAGGCGCACCTTTTTCAACAAATCAAAGCCGGACATGCCCGGCAGGCGAATATCGCTGATAATCAGCGAAACCGGCGGGGTGCCGCTCAATTCCAGCAGCGCCTCTTCGGCCGATTGAATCACCCGCACCGACAGCGTCCGATCCAGTGTTTCCAAAGCCAGTCGCAGCATACGGCCCAGGTCGAGGGCATCTTCCACAATCAGGATGCGTTTCATGGCAGCCTCCTGCACGAGATGAGCAAGATACATCCAGTATACCGGAAAAAACGCCCGCAAACCAAGCCGTCTGCCTTACAAATCCTTAAGCGCCGGGCAATTGAAATTAAAATCGGTTCGGTATAAATTTTTTCCCATCTTTTTGAGGGGTTTGCATCTGTTAAACACCTCCCCCAAAACCGCCTGAGGCGGTTTTTGGGGAGGCCAGGAGGGGGTTGGTTGCATTACTTACCAGGTTTTGTACTTAACCCGAACTCATGTTTAATATTGACAAACCTCGAATGTGTTGCCGTCCGGGTCAAAAAACTGAAACCAGCGCACGTCTCCTGCTTCTCCTTGAATGGAGGTCACTTTTACACCGCCTTCAACCAGTTTTTGATGTACGGTCTGGATGTCATCGCTGTAAAAAATGGGGTACGAACGCTGAAACCGGCGGGCATCTTCCACTTCTTCACCCTCTTTGAGCTGCCAGACGGTCAGGCTGCAGCCGCTTTCCAAACCAAACACCACCAGATTTTCCTGCGTGTCCTCATGGGCTACCGCTAACCCCAGCACTTCCTGAAACCACGCTTTGGACTGTTTCAGGTTTCTAACCCGCACAATGACGGTATCAATTCGTGAAAACAAGGCGGATGAAGTCATTTTATTATTCTCCCGGACAGGTTAAGAGAACCAGCGATCAAGAACAGAATTTCTATCATTATAAACGAAATAATCTCAAAAATCAATCCATTTTATCCACAGTTCAGGAAAATCCCATTTCAAGCCGTCAGCGCTGCCAGCGCGTACTCCGCCTGTCACTTCATCTTCGTCCAGGGTGATTGCGCCTTTTGTGTTCTGGGTCAGGTCTGCCGGCAAATCCAGCACTGAATGGACTGCAGAAGGTTCGAAAATTAACCCAATGGCGCAAAGACGCAGAGCATTGAAAAAGAACCCTTTGCGTCTTTGGGTCTTGGCGATAAATCTTATTTTTTTTCACCTTTTCAAGTACTGTCGTTCCAAACACAGCAACGCAATCAAAAATTTAGTGTCACTCCGAACGAAGTGACACTCACCAGTGCTGGCGGGAGTCTCCCCTTCTGTCCACACAACCGCCGTGCGGTAGATTGCCGCGCCCGCTCAACAGGACGTTATCTTGAGAAAACCGCCATTACCCCGCCGGGGCGAAAACCACAAGCAATTCAGCGGCTTGTGGTACAATCGCCCTGCAATGATAGACCTCGACCACTTGAACGCTCAACAACGCGCGGCTGTGACTGCTCCGCTTGGGCAGGTACTGGTGCTGGCCGGGCCGGGCTCCGGCAAGACCCGCGTGCTCACCCAGCGGATTGCCTACCTCATCGAAGCGATGGGGATTCGTCCGCACAACATCCTCGCCGTCACCTTTACCAACAAAGCCGCTCGTGAGATGCAGCACCGCCTGCAATCGCTGCTGGGGGATGCGGGTGAAGGCGTCTGGCTGGGCACCTTTCACGCCAATTGTGCCCGCATTTTGCGGCGGGAGGCGCAGTACCTCTCGTTTGACAACAATTTTGTCATCATGGACAGCGACGACCAGCAAGCGCTGGTCAAACGCGCCATCCGTGAACTCAACCTTGACGAAAAACTGTACCGCCCCACCAGCATCCACGCGGCCATCTCCACCGCCAAGAACAACCTGATCACCCCCGCCGATTTTCCCACCCAGTCCTATCGCGATGAAATCACCAAACGGATTTACGAACGCTATCAATCCCTGCTGCGCGATTCGAATGCGGTAGATTTTGATGACTTGCTGCTCGAAACCGTGCGCCTGCTGGTGGACAACCCGCAAGTCCGTGAGCGCTACGCGCGCCGCTTTGAGCATATTCTGGTGGATGAATTTCAGGATACCAATCTGGTGCAGTACGAACTGCTCAAACTGCTGGCTTCGGTTCACGGCAATTTGTTTGTGGTGGGAGACGAGGATCAATCCATCTACCGCTGGCGCGGTGCCGATTACCGCAACGTGCTGCGTTTTGAACAGGACTACCCCGCCTGCCAGAAGATTTTGCTGGAGCAGAATTACCGCTCCACCCAAACGGTGCTGGATGCAGCCCGCGCCGTGATTGACCGCAACAAACACCGCACCCGCAAGCACCTATTCTCCGAACGGGGCAGCGGCGAGCGGCTGGTGCTGTACGAAGCGGTTGACGAACACGCCGAAGCCGCCTTTGTGGTGGACACGATTCAGCAATGGATTACCAGCGGCAAAGCCCGCGGCAGCGATTTTGCCGTCATGTATCGCACCAATGCCCAGTCGCGCCTGCTGGAAGAGGCCTTCCTGCGCGCCGGGCTGCCCTACCGGCTGGTGGGGGCGCTGCGGTTCTACGGCCGGCGCGAGGTCAAAGACCTGATCTGTTTCCTGCGGCTGGTGCATAACCCGGATGACGAAGTTTCGCTGGCGCGGGTCATTAACATCCCGCCGCGCGGGGTGGGAGAAAAGACGATGGTCGCCCTGCAGCTGACCGCCCGGCAGGCAAACATGACCGCAGGGCAGTTATTGATCGAATTGGGAGAGAAGGGTGAGCAATCCGCTCATTGGGGACGCTTCAGCGGGCGCAGCATTCTACCGTTGGCCGATTTTGGCAGCCTGCTGGCCGGCTGGCGGCGCGCGGTCGCCGAAGGGTTGAGTCTGCCCGGTTTATTCGACCGCATCTTACTGGATACGGCCTATCAGGAATACATTGACGACGGCAGCGAAGAGGGCAAAGACCGCTGGGACAATGTGCAGGAACTGCGCCGGCTGGCATACGAGTTCAGTGAAGGCGGCCTGACCGCCTTTCTGGAAAATCTGGCGCTGGTTTCCGATCAGGATACGCTGCCGGAGGAAGCCGGCAACGCTGCCACCCTGCTGACTCTGCACGCTGCCAAGGGATTGGAATTTCGCTTTGTGTTCATCATCGGGCTGGATGAAGGCTTGCTGCCGCATGCCCGCTCCAAAGACGACCCGGAAGAAATGGCCGAAGAACGGCGGTTGTTGTATGTCGGCATCACCCGCGCCAAAGACCGCGTCTATCTGATACGCGCCCATCAACGCAGCCAGTACGGCAGCCCGGAAATACAGGAACCTTCCCGCTTTCTGGAAGACCTGCCCGAATCACTCATCCAGCGGCAGGGGCAGCGCCGGCAAACAGAACGCTGGGAAAGCCCCGAATCGCGCGCCTTGCGCACGCGCATTCTGGCGGCACAGCATAGTACCTCCTCGGCTGCGCTGATCGAGCCGCGCTTTCATGCCACCGACCGCGTGCGTCATCCGGTCTGGGGGGAGGGCATTGTCATGGAAAGCCGCATTCAAGATGGGGATGAAACCGTGGACGTTTATTTTGAAAGCGTGGGCTTCAAGCGGCTGGTAGCATCGCTGGCAAATCTGGAATTGCTGCCCAAATCCTAATCCGCCCCTTCTGTACAATCAGGACGTTGCAGGGAGCGGCGCCTTCTGCCAGACAGGCTCGCTGGTAAGTGGTAAACAGTCACCGCTCACGAACACGGCCCAGCCGTTCAAGGCCTGGACAAGCTGCATGGCCGCCCGGTCGGATTCACCGCAACCGATATAAATCACGAAGCAATCCGAGGGAGAACGATTCGCCACCACCCAGCCGGTCAGCGCCCGGCGTAATGCCGGCGGCCTTGAATCGGAGAGACGCAGATGGCGAGCCAGGCGGTCGGGGACTTCCTCCGGTTCATGAAAGACCGCACCGTTCAGGCCGGCGTACAGAACGCCATCCAGCGGCAGGGCGGTGCGCAGTTCGTCCAACGGCGGCGCGCCGATCACCACCGGCAGCACCCCCGGCAGGCCGAACAACCGCTTCAACGGTTGAACACGGCTTTCATCCAGCGGCTGCACGGCTTCGTAGCTCACAAACAGGCGGGTAACCGGTTCAGCGGTCAAACGTTCCAGCAGGGAAGGATGAATCAGGAACTCCATGGCGGTTATTCATAATCTGACTGAATTTGTCCTGATTTTACCAGAGGATCCTCATCCATGAGCCGTCAAAGCAGGCCGGCCGCCCCATCTTTGATGGCTCATGCTACAATAAGATAAAGGATGAGAAGAAAAATGATCCCTTCTGCAAACCCGAAATCGGACCAGTTAGAAGAATACCGCCGCTTCTACCATGAACGCAAAGCAGAAAGACAAACCAAATTAAGAGAATTGATGGAAGAAGCACGGCAAGTTGCGGCATCCGCTGCTGAGTTACTCAGAACACAATTCGGGGTAACACGCGTGATTTTGTTTGGGTCACTGGTTCATCCTTCGTTGTTTCACCTCAAATCGGACATTGACCTTGCAGTGTGGGGATTGGCGGAAGAGGATTATTACCGTACGGTGGGCATCCTGCAATCTCTAAATCCAAAGTTTTCTGTGGATTTAGTGCGCTTTGAGGACATCTCTCCCGATTTTCAAGCGCTCATCCTCAAGGAGGGACAGGACTTATGAATGATTACATTACCCTTGCTGCAAGGATAAGGCTTTTATTGAAAGATGTTGAAAAAAGCATTCAGCGCGCCCAATTATTGATGAAAAAAGCCATCCAAACCAATGATGACGGTTATTGGGATGGTGTCGCGCTTAATCTTCATGCTTTCTATACGGGATTAGAGCATATTTTTGAAGACATTGCCCGAACGGTGGAACAAAGCGCCCCCACAGGAAAAGATTGGCACGCCGACCTCCTCACTCAAATGGCAACTCCTATTCCGAATATTCGGCCAGGGGTAATCTCAAGCGAAAGCCGCCAATGTTTGGATGAGTACAGAGGTTTTCGGCATGTGGTCAGAAATGTTTATGCCTTCAACCTTTACCCTGCCAGACTTCAAACCCTCACTCAAGGATTGGAAAATTGTTTCCAGACCGTGCAAAATGATCTTTCCCGATTTATTGACTTTTTGGAAAGCATGGATTGAGAGTTTTCTATAAAAACGTCCGTGCGGGATAAATCCTTTTTGCATCCGATTTCAGAATTTTGCCCCTTCCTGCGCCTCCCCCAATAACACAGAAGCGATATTGGGGGAGGTTGGAGGGGGTTCATTTCGCTGCTCACCGGGTTTTGTGCTTATCCCGAACCAACGTTATAAAAGGTATAGTTTCACATCTCCAAATCCTCCACCCGGATATTCGTCCCGGCTACCCGCCAGTATTGGGTGGCAAACGATTGTAAAAAATAACGGTCATGGACAACCGCCAGAATCGTCCCGCGGTAATTCTGCAGGGCCTGTTCAAAACGGGTGCGCGCCGGTATATCCAGATGATTGATAGGTTCGTCCAACAGCAGCAAATTGCACCCCTCTGCCACCAGACTGGCCAGCATCAACCTTGCTCGTTCACCAAACGAAAGCACACCTGCCGGTGTGAAAACCTCATCACCTTTGAACAGAAACTGGGAAAGAAAAGCACGTGTGGTTGTTTCGTTCCAGCCGCCAGCATCCTGAATTACCTGAAAAGCGTTCTTATCCAATGGTAAGGTTTCCTGTTCCTGCGCCATGTACCCAACCCGCACCTGACTACCCAGACGGATTTTCCCCTTCAAGGGCGGGATTGAACCAATGATTGTGCGAAGCAGAGTCGTCTTTCCGCAGCCATTTGGGCCGAGCAGGGCAGTTCGGCTGCCGTACCGCAGAGTCAGGTTCAAATCGCTCAGTAACGGCTGATTTTCATAACCGACAGTCAGATTTTCCAAAACCAGTACATCCCGCCCGCTTTCCGGCAGGCTGCCAAACTCAATTTTCATCTCCCAGCTGCGGGCAGGTTTTTCAATGTGTTCTTCGGTCAACAACCTTTGAATGCGCTTTTCAAGATTTTTGGCTTTCTGAACCGTTTCTTTGGATCGGTTGGCAAAAAAGCCAACGCTGAATCCATCGGTGTTGGCAGGGTCGGCTTTTCCACCCTTACGAAAACGAGCCCGTGAGCGAACCTGCGAAGCCGCTGCGCGCAGACGGGCAATCTCGGCCTGCTGATCCTGATAGGCCTGCCACTGCCGTTGCCTCTCGGCTGCCGTCGCTTCCAGATAGTCGGTGTAATTGCCCGGGTACAGGCGGGCTGTGTGGGAATTGGCGTCTATTTCAAGAATACTGGTGGCAACCCGGTCAAGAAAGGTACGGTCATGCGATACAATCAACGCGCCACCGCTGTAGTCCAGCAGCCATGCTTCCAGCCACTCCAGCATTTCCATATCCAGATGATTGGTTGGCTCATCCAGCAGCAGCAATCGCGGACGGTGAATGAGCATTCCCGCCAGCGCCAGACGAGTCTTTTGCCCGCCGCTCAACGCGCTTACCGGTAACTCAGGCGGCAGGTGATTCAAACCCAGCCGCGCCAGCACGTGGGGTGTTTCTCCAGCCGATTGCGCGGCAGCCTCAATTTGAAGCAGCAGCATATCGTATTCCGCCTGCAATTCTGCCGCACGCTCCGGGTTCATCAACGCACCGGCCACTTCAGCCAGCCGACTGGTCAACAGGGAGATTTCTCCCTGCAAGCGGCTTAGGTAGCTTTGCAGAGTATCGTGCGGCTCGAAATGGATGCTTTGTGGTAAATAGCCGACCTTGAGCGTGGCTGGCATGAAGCGGATTGTTCCGCTATCGGGCTTTTCTTCCCCTACCAGAATACGCAGTAAAGTGGTTTTACCGCAGCCGTTGGCCCCAATCAGCCCCAACCGCTCACCGTTGTTAAGGGTAAAAGTTACATCCCGCAGGATGGTTTCAATTCCGTAAGATTTGGTTAAATTTTGAACACTGAGCATTTCAGCAACCTGTCAAGTGAATACAAAAATCCGAAGGCAGAAGCCTTCGGACGAAACCGCAACACTGCGCGCGCCGGGCGCTGCCACAAACAATTCTGCTTTTACAGGTTGCTGCTGATCATCTCACCTTCCTTGCTCAAATACCTGCCGGTAGTATACCACAATCCGCGTTTTTGGATTTATTTTTCGACAATTTCATACGAGTAGGTAATTTCTGCAACTCCCCGCACGGTATTGGAAACCGAGCAGTATTTCTCTTCCGAAAGGTGAATGGCCTGTTCAACGGCCTGCTGGGTCAAACCCTCGCCGCCCAGGCGGTACAACAGGTGAATCTTGCGAAAAGTCCACGGCGGATCGCTGTCCTGCACCGCCTCGGCTTTAATTTCCAGAAAAGTCAGTTCAATCCGCTTTTTTTGCAGAATGTTGACCACATCCACGGCGGTGCAGGCCGAAAGCGCCACCAGCAGCATTTCAGACGGTTTCATGCCGACTCCTTCATCCGGCGTGGAAAGCACGACCGAGTGATGGGTCGAATCAATGCCGATAAACCGCTGTCCGCCAATCCACTGTACCAATGCAGATGCCATGCAAAAACTCCTCGAACTGTTAGATTTTACTTTTCAAACAAAGCCGCCCAGCCTTCGCGGATGCGGCGGAAACTATCCTCCAATGCCTCCGGCAGGACGCGTGTACCCGCCAGTGTGGACATGAAATTGGTATCACCTGCCCAGCGCGGGACAATGTGAAAGTGAAAGTGCTCGGCAATCCCTGCCCCGGCTACGCTGCCGATATTCGCCCCCACGTTGAACCCTTCCGGTTTATACACGGTTTGAAGCACCAGCAGCCCGCGGTTGAGCATTTCGATAATCTCTGCTCGCGTATCTTCGTCCAGATCCGGCAGACTGGGCTGGTGGTCATACGGCACGACCATGATGTGCCCGCTGGTATAGGGAAACCGATTGAGAATAACAAAAGCGCGCTCACCGCGCGCAATGATCAGGTTTTCATGACCGTCTTCCTGCTGTGGAGCGGCGCAGAAAACACACTGGTTGCTTTTTTCATTGCCCTGAATGTATTTCATTCGCCACGGTGACCAGAGGTGATCCATGCGCCGATTGTATCACAGCCCGCGGGTAGATTTCCAGTTATTTTTCAATTTTCATCATTTTGAATGACATTCTTTTTAGGCAGCTTGATCAGCAAAGCCGGGTTGTACAGGGCAGCCTGCAGATCACTCAAGAAGTCGCGCAATCGTCCGGCCAGCAGGGCAGACTGCTCCATCGGCAGCAGGTGACCCGCAGCCGGAACAATTTCCAACCGGGAGAACGGCATGTGTTCCGCCAGAAAGCGAGAGCGCGACGGCGGGGTCAAGCGGTCGAGGCTGCCGCAGGCAATATAAGCTGGCGCCTGAATCTGACTGACGCGCTGGCGTAGATCAAACTGTGCGCAGGCAAGCCAGTCGCCATACAGTACACTGCTGCGCACTTTTTGCAGGCTGCTCATGGTTCGGGCAGCCAGTTCAGGGTTGGTGGTACTCATCAACAAACGCTCCCGGATCAGGCGAATGCCGAGCGGCGCTGAGGAAGGATTGCTCAGATAATCCACCAGTTCAGGCGGAACATCGAAACTGGCGGCTGCTGAAAACAGCCCCAAACCGGCCACATGCTGAGGAAATTCCAGCGCCAGATGCATGGCAACGGCTGCCCCCAACGAATGACCGACAAATACCGCCTGATAGCGGTTGGACGCCGCCAGAAATTCCAGCAGCGCGTCGGCATATTCGCCAACCGATTGACACCCCGGCAGCGTGGAACGCCCATGTCCCGGCAGATCAACCGCATAAACGGTGTAACCAATCAGCCGGCGAAATTCGGCCGGCCAGTCCAAATGGCTGCCGCCCGCCCTGTGAATCAGGATGACGGCTTTTTGATCACTTTTGCCCCCCTCATACAGCGAATAGGCAATTCCGGCTGTCAAGGGCATTTGAGTTTTCCTGTGCAGAGTTAATTGGGTTGAGGAACTTTTGCCAGTCCGCGCTGCAAACGGTCAACCGCGGCTTCATCCAGGGGTATGACCACCTGAACACGCGTTCCCTTGCCGGGTGCAGATTGGACACGCAGAACGGCGTTGATCATATCCGCCCGCTCGCGCAGGTTAATCATACCCAAACTTCCCCGTTTTTCATAGGAATTGAAGACCCCATTTAAATCAAATCCTTTGCCGTTGTCGGCAATTTCCAGAAAGATCATCTGCGCATCTTCCGGCAGCCGCTTGAGCCGCACGCGAATCAGGCTGGCCTGGGCATGTTTGCGGGCATTGGTGACGGCTTCTTCCACCAGATAAAACACCACCCCCTGCCGGTTGAGATCCAGCGCTTCCACAGCCTGCGGCTCAATTTCCAACGCCACATTTTGCTGAAAGACTTCTTTCATTTTATCCGCCATTTGCTGAAGCGCAGCGGTCAGCCCTTCGCTTTCCAGTGCCAGCGGCCGCAGGGTAAACAGCATGTGACGCAGTTCCTGGGTAGCGCGCCGGGCAAGGTCTTCAATGCGTTTCAATTCTCCCGGCAGTTCATCCGCCTGAGAATGGAGCATTTTCGCCGCAATTTGAGCGCGCATCACAATCCCCGAAACCAGTTGTGTGGGGCCGTCGTGCAGGTCGCGCGCCAGTTTTTTGCGCGTTTCTTCCTGTGCGCTCAAAATTCGATTCTTTTCCTTTTCCACTTCCTCAAACAGGCGGGCATTCTGGATGGCCACCACCACCTGATGACTGATCATTTCGAGCAGGTCGCAGCGTTCGCTGGTAAAAAATTTCGACTCCGGATGGGCAAACAGCATCACCCCAAAAATCTGCATGCCGCGCAGCAACGGCAGTACCAGCGCCGCCTGACAGGTACGCAGCGCCAAAAGGTGTTTTAATTCTGCATCGGCAGACGGATCAGGGATCAATTGCGGCTGTCCGCTTTTGAGCGCCTGCGCCAGCCCGCCCTCTTCGGCACGGAATGTTACCCGCCGGTCAGCCGGTGAAAGCCCGCGCGCTTCGGCAATCACCATCTGGTCGTCCTCGAACAAGAGAACCGCGCTGATTAAACGGCTGGTTTCACTCTCCTCACCCAGCGCGCTCTGGCTGAGGTTGAGCGCGCTATCCAGCACCACCTGATAATTGAGCGTGGCGCTCAACGTTTCCACCATCGAGTAGAAAATTTCCAGCCGTTTCCGTTCTTTGAGCTGCGCCCTGCGTTCGGTTTCCTCGCGCAGTGCCAGCAGACTGCGGTAACGAAGGCGCAGCAGGCGCATCACCCGCCGGCTGAGCAGCCCCAGCACCAGCATGGTCGTCCCATGAATCCCCAACAGCATCATCCCCGGCAGGGCATACGCCGAAAGGCTGCCTGCGCCAATCATCCTCACCGCGATGGCAGCTTCCAGCGCGGTGACCAGCACAGCGCTGATGAACGCACCGCGCCACTCATAGTACAGCGCTCCGCTGAGGATGGCCAGCACCCCCGCCCAGGAAAGAGCTCCTCCCAGCCCGCCGCTGGTGTAGAAAAAGGCCGCGCTGATGAGCACGTCCAGCGCCACGCCGATCAGGCGGTGAGCCGGCAGGCGGGTGTTGGCAACCGCCAGAATGGATAAAATCAAATTCAGGCCGGCGGCTGCGGCAACCACCCCCAAAAATGCAACCGAGGGCATGCCGGCCAGCGCCTGTACGGTAATGAAAACCACCAGCACCAACCAGCGCAGCGCCAGTACCAGCAAATCGGGCAGGTAGGGAAATTCTGCTCTGCGCATACCCTTAAATCATAACCGATTTGTAACCAAAAATAGACTAATAAAATTGCAAGGTGAACGGCTGCTATTCCCAAAGATTTCTCAAAAGATCAAAAGGTTGCAACCTCAGCCTGTCAGCGCAATACGAAGACCTCCACCCGTGCGCTCTAAACCCCCTGTCCGTTTGCCCATAGCTTTCCCAAAGTCACGAATGAACAAACCACAGGCTATCAACGTCAATAAAGAACAACCCATCCGCTCACCCCAACCCCCCGAAG
>NZ_JBRCOK010000121.1:0-14930 GCF_053501535.1 Bellilinea sp.
AGAGATATGGCTGAACGGGCGGGAAGTCAGCCGATTCTCGCCGCGCCAGCGCCGCCAGCCCCAGCTGGCGGTTATCCCCGAAAAACGTAAAGAGCAGGGGCTGAACCTGGCTACCCATATTCAGGAAAATGTTATTTCCACCCGTTATTACAAAGCGCCTTTCTCCGGCTGGTTGACCCTGTTCACGCGCCCGGCCGAGCAGTTTGCCGGCAGAATCCTTCATGAATATAATGTTGCCGCACCGGGGGTGAGGAGTATGGTCAAAAACCTGTCCGGCGGCAACCAGCAAAAGGTGATTACCGGCCGGGAGATGATTGACCACCCGGAGGTGCTGGTGGCGGCCTACCCCACCCGCGGGCTGGATGTCGGCGCGGCCCAGTTTGTGCGCGAGGCGATGATCGGGCGGCGCGATCAGGGCGGCGCGGTTTTATTGATTTCCGCCGATCTCGACGAATTATTTGCGGTTTCCGACCGCATACTGATCCTCTACGAAGGCCGGATTGTGGGGGAAAAGAAACCGGACGAAACCACCTTTGAAGAAGTCGGACTTTACATGACAGGACATCTCCATGCAGGCTGAATCATCGCAACTTGAACCCACTCCTTCCCAGCCACCCCCGCTCGAACAGACCACCCCCCGTCTTTCGCCGGTGGCGGCTTCTCTGCTGCGCACCCTGTTCACCCTGCTGATTGCCCTGCTGATGGGCGCGCTGGTCATGTGGGTTTCGGGTAAAGACCCGCTGCAGGCCTACCGCGCGTTGCTGCAAACCTCTTTGGGAAGCCGCACGGCGGTTGCCAATTCCTTGCTGGCGGCCACTCCCATTCTCTTCACCGCCATGGCGGCGGCTGTCGCCTTTCGGGCGGGTATCTTTAATGTAGGAGCTGAAGGGTCGCTTTACCTGGGGGGCTTTGCGGCGGCGTGGGTGGGGTTCACCTTCACCGATTTGCCGGCCTGGCTGATCCTTCCGCTTGCGTTTCTGGCTGCCGGCCTGGTGGGCGGATTGTGGTGTTATTTTCCGGCGGTTTTACGCTCGCGCTTGCAGGTGGATGAACTGGTGACCACCATTCTGCTCAATTATGTTGCCATTCTGTTCACCGAATATCTGGTCAACGGGCCGTTTCTGGTGCCGGGTGTGGCCAACGCCATGTCGCCGCAAGTTGTTCCGGCAGCGCGCCTGGCGCGCCTGATGCCCCCATCGCAGTTGAATGCCAGCTTTCTGCTGGCGCTGGCCGCCGCGCTGGTGATGATCTACCTGATGACCCGCAGCAAACTCGGCTATGAAATTCGCATGGTGGGGGATAATCCCCAGTTTGCGCGCTGGTCGGGGATCAATGTTGCCGGTGTGATTGAACGCGTGATGGTGATTGGCGGGATTTTGGGCGGGCTGGCCGGGGCCGGTCAGGTTTTGGGCGTCCACTATCGTTTTATTGCCGGCTTTTCTTCCGGCCTGGCGTTTACCGGCATGACGGTTGCCCTGCTGGTGCGCAATTCGCCGGTGGGTGCTTTGCTGGCGGCTCTGTTGTTCGGCATGCTGCGCAGCGGAAGCGCCACCATGGAAATCATGACCGATGTCCCCCGCGATTTGATCCGCGTGCTGGAAGCCACCATTATCTTCTTCGCCGCCATTGAATTTGGCAGTCTGCTCTGGAGGCGCCGCCGTGAACGCTGATACCCTGACCAATATTTTGTTCGCATCCCTGCGGGTCATGACTCCCTTGCTGCTGGCTGCGCTGGCCGGGCTGATCAGCCAGCGGGTGAATTTGCTCAACATTGCCCTTGAGGGGTTGATGTTATTCGGAGCTTTTTTTGCGGTCGTGTTCGGTGCTCAATTTGGCAGTCCGTGGGTGGGGTTGTTGTTTGCGGTCATTCTGACCACGTTGATCACCTTGATTTACGCTGTGGCGGTGGTCGAATTGCGCGCCAACCTGATTGTCGCCGGACTGGCGATCAACACCCTGGCGGTCGGGCTGACTTCCTACCTGCTGGTGGTGCTGTTCAATGCCCGCGGGGCTTACTCGCCTGCCGGGCTGGCAAGTTTGCCAAAGTTGACCATTCCACTGCTGGCGGATATTCCCTTGCTGGGCAAAGTTCTCTCAGGTCATGGCGTGCTGGTCTATCTCTCGTGGATTCTGGCCGGTCTGACTTCTGTGTTTTTGTATCGCATGCCGGTCGGCATTCACCTGCGGGCGGTAGGTGAGCGCCCCGAAGCCGCCGAAACCGCCGGCATCAACCTGAAAGGCATCCAGTATCTTGCCTTGCTGCTCGGCGGCGTGTTATGCGCTCTGGCCGGCACTCAGCTGGCAATCGGCGACCTGACCATTTTCAACGACAGCATGATCAACGGGCGTGGTTTTATTGCACTGGCGGCGGTCTTTTTTGGCGCCGGCAAACCGGGCCTGACGACCCTCGGCTGTTTTGTCTTTGGCCTGTTCGAGATTTTGCAGTTCCGCCTGCAAACCTCCACCAGCATCCCACCGCAGCTGCCGCAAATGCTGCCCTACCTGATCGTGGTGCTGACATTGACCGGCATCTCGCTCCAGAAAGTCATCCGAAAAAAGAGGATTTCGGCATGACTCTCCCTCAGGTGCTGATCAGCGGCTACCCCAGTTTTGACCGCATTCTGCGGGTTGACCGTGCCCCGCAGGTGGGTGAAACCGGCATCATCCTTGATCCACCGGGCATCCCGCTGCCTACTCCCGGCGGCTGTGCCGGCAACATTGCCGTCTGTCTGGCCCGGCTGGGTGTGCCGGCCGCCCCCTCCCTGATTCTGGGTGACGATGAAGCCGGGCTGCGCATGGCGGCCTTGCTGCAGGCTGAAAAGGTCTCGCCGGAGTGCCTGACCTTCAAAGCCGGCGGCAAAACCGCGGCAACCTTCCTGTTCATCAACCCGCAGGGCGGCCACCAGACCTTTTACTTCCCCGGCTGCGCCGATGAGGATACCGAAATCCGTCTGCCGCCCGAGCTGGTTCAGGCTGCCCGGTTTGCCGTGATTACCGTCGCCAGCCGTCAGCATACCGAACGCTTCCTGCGCGGGTTGGAGAACAGCCCGGCCAGGCTGGTCTGGTCGCTGCGCAACGACCCGCACGCCTTCCCGCCCGCACTGGTGCAACAACTGCTGCAATGCTGCCGCATTCTGGTGATGAACCGCTTTGAACAGCAAGCCCTGATGGGATGGATTGCGGCCGACCGCATGCAGGTACTGTTCGAGCGGGGGGTCGAAGCCCTGATTGTTACCCTCGGCGAAGAGGGCAGTCTGATTTATGAGCCCGGCGGGGTCACCAAAATTCCAGCGGTAGCACCCCAAACCCTGATAGACCCAACCGGCGCCGGCGATGCTTACCTGGGCGGCTTGCTGAGTGGATTGTGCCGCGGCTATCCGCTCGAAATTTCAGCTAGAATTGGAGCGGTGACGGCCTCCTTCGTGCTGGAAGCCTGGGGCTGCCAGACCAGTCTGCCAAAGTGGGAGCAAATGGTCAACCGTTATTACCAGACTTTCCGCGAGTACCTGCCGGAGAAGGATATTTTCTTATGAAGCGCGCTCTCATTCTGATTGATGTGATTAACGACTTTATGCACCCGCAGGGGGTCAATTATTACCCGGTTTACGATGAGGTGCTTTCTGCCATTCGGCAGGTGCTGAGCGTTGCCCGCCGGGCCGGCTGGATGATTGTGCATGTGCGCGAAACGCATCCGCTTCATCATGGAGAGGATTTTGAATTTGAAAAATTGCCGCAGCATTGCCTGGAAGGATCGCAGGCGGTTGAATGGGCTGAAGGGATTGAGGTGCTGCCGGGCGAGTATGTGGTGCAAAAACGCCGCTACAGCGCGTTTTTTGAAACGGATTTGAATTTGCTGCTGCGTGAAAAAGGGATTGAACAGGTTGTGGTGGTGGGAGTCAAGACGCACGTCTGCGTTCGCGCCACCGTGCAGGATGCCTTTGGGTGGGGTTTTCGGCCGGTGGTCGTGCGTGAGGCGGTGGGTTCGAATCACACCCACCTGCATCTGGCCAGTCTGGAGGACATTCAACGCTACATGGGAGAAGTCATCTCCCTCGAGGAATTTGAACATTGGGCATGATCCCCGAAAGGAGACGAACATCGTGAAATCTAAAACCAGTTGGTATCTCAAACTTTCAGCCGAGGACTGCGCCCCGCGCGTGATTCTGGTGGGCGACCCGGCCCGCCAGGCGTTGTTTGCCGAGCAGATGAGCGAGGTGCGCGAGGCAGCCAACGAGCGCGAATTCCGCACCATTACCGGCACGTATAAAGGCCAGCCGGTTTCGGTCATTACTGTGGGAATTGGCGCGCCGGCCGCCGCGCTGGTGCTGGAAGAATTGTGGGAATTGGGTGTGCGGGTGGTGGTGCGCGCCGGCACGGGCATGAGTCTGGGTATTCCGCTGGGCAACTTCATTCTGGTGCAGGCCGCGGCGCGCCATGAGGGCGTTTCGCAGGCCTACCTGCCGCTCAACTTTCCGGCCGTGCCGGATATGGACCTGTTCCACAGTTTCTTCCATACGCTCAAAGAGGAAAAAGCGCCGCTTTCGGCCGGCGTCATTTTGACTTCGGACAGTTTTTATACGGACTTATTCTCGCATTCTCTTCCAGACCGCCAGCCGGCCCGCCCCCAACAAACGCTCTTGCAGCAATATGCAGCCGCGGGGGTGATCAGTGCCGATATGGAAACTTCGGCATTGTATGTAGCGGCAAAGTACCTCGGTTTGCGCTGTGTGACGCTGCTGGTGGCAACCGTGGACGGCATCCAGCCGCGAATGCTGGAAGGCGGCGAACGTCAAAGTAAGGAACGCGAACTGGCGCGTCTGGCACTGGAAGGCATTGTCCGTTACAGTGAAAAGCATTGAGGTAAGGCGGAGAGTCTATGAACCTGTTTCGATCGGAAAAACCTGTCATCGGCATGATTCACCTGCTGCCCCTGCCGGGCAGCCCGCACTTTGCCGGCGACCCCCAGGTGATTTACGAACGCGCTTTATGGGAGGCCGAAACGCTGGAGCAGGCCGGGGTGGACGGACTGATTGTGGAAAACTTTGGCGATGAACCCTACCGCGCTGCCGAGCCGCAGCCCGAAGGGCTGGCGTTCATGGCGGCCGTGACCCGCGAGGTCATCCGCCATGTCCACATCCCGGTGGGAGTCAATGTGCAGTTCAACGCCTGGCAGGCCGAAATGGCGGTGGCTTACGCCTGCGGAGCGGATTTCATCCGCGCTGAGGTGTTTGTGGATACGGTGGTCAGCGCCCAGGGGCTGCTGTACCCTTGCGCGGCAGAACTGACCCGCTACCGAAAACAGCTCGGCGCCGAGGTGCAGATTTGGGCGGATGTGCAGACCAAGTACACTACCAACCTGCTGCCGCAAAGCCTGACCCAATCGGCGCTGGATGCACAGGCGGCCGGCGCCGATGCGATCATTGTCACCGGCGCGGCCACCGGCAAAGCCACGCCGCTGGAAGCGATTCGCGAAGTCAAGGAAGCCGTGCACCTGCCGGTGTTTGCCGGTTCGGGCACCACCCTGCAGAATGTGGCGCAAGTGCTGGCGGTTGCCGACGGCGTCATTGTCGGTTCTTCCTTAAAGGAAGGCGGGCTGGCATCCAACCGCGTTTCTGCTGAACAGGCGCGCGCTTTCATGCAGGCTGCCCGCGCTTCAATCCGTTGAACCTGATCCCAATTGTGGAGGACACCGATGACCAAACGAATTCTGGATGCAGCCGCAAGCGACTTTTTGGCGATGAACGCGGCTGAACTGACAAAAAGCATACGCGAAACGGAAGGGCGCACCATATCAGCCGAGGTGATTTGCACCTACGAACCGCCGGTTGAGGGCGTTACCCATGCCGAAATTGCCGCCGCCTTTGGGGCGGACATTATCACGCTCGATCATTTTGACCCGGATAATCCGCTGATCCGCGGATTGCCGGCTTCGGTTGCTGCCCAGCCGGATATTCTCCGCCAGCTAAAGCGGATGATCGGGCGGCCGATTGCGGTCAACATGGCGGTTACCCGTCAGGAGGAAGGCGGCTGGTTGTACACCCGCCGCTATTCCGCCGAGCGGCTGGAAAAACTGGTTCAGCAAGGCGCCGATATTGTCTTTCTCTACGGCGACCCGCACAGCGGTCAGAGTGCCGCGGAGGTAGCCGCCGCAGCCCGCGAGGCGCGCGTTCGCTACGGAGATGACCTGATGCTGGTGGGCGTGCCGGATGTGTTCTTTCCGCCGCCGAACGACGAAGCGCTGCGTGAACAGTACCGTCGGGCGCATGAACAGATTTTATCGGCCGGCGCGCAGTGCATTGGACTGGTCATGCCGGGCAGCAAACAGGGCTGGCGGTTGGAAGAAACCGCTGCGCTGGTGGATCATGTCCATCAACTGGGCGGGCTGGTGTGGTTGATTTTAACCGGCTCGGTGGAGGGCAGCCCGCGCGAGAATATTCAGCAAATGGCACTGAATGCCAAAATGATCGGCGGTGATGTCTATCGGCTGGATGAAGCCGGTCTGGCGGGTATGCCGCTGCCGGAAAACATTCTGGAATTCTCGCTGACCATCCGCGGCAAACGTCATACCTACCGACGCATGGCGCTTTCGGTCTTGCGCTGAATGGGCTGGTGAAAAGTACTTTTTTAGTGAGTGAAAAAAAGTGATTGACTTTTTGACGGGATTTTGTTTTAATCCAAAAATATCTTTGACCAATTCGGTCTCCCAATTTGAATAAATTTCCCAATAAGTTTGTTTTGTCCGTTTACCGGCTGCGGTGTGGGTAATCTCGTCGAACCGGCGCAGGAATTGTTGACGCAAGATGATCCACACCTGAAGCGATTGATAAAAAAGATTTGCCAAAGGAGGAAAAAATGAAAAAGTCGCTTGTTTTACTGGTATGCTTGTTGCTGATCGGATCCATTTTGGCAGCTTGCGGCGGCAATGCTGCTACGCCGGCCCAAAAACCGGCCCGTTTTGCGGTGTACGCGCTCAACAGCGAGCCGCTGACCAGCTGGGATCCGGCAATCGAGTATTCCAACGGCATTCATGTGCACAACAATATGTACGAGCAGCTGCTGCGGTATGATACTGCTGCAAAAAAAGCGGTGCCGCTGCTGGCCGAGTCATTCACCGTTTCGGATGACGGATTGACCTACACTTTCAAGCTGCGCAAGGGGGTCAAGTTCCAAAACGGGGATGAAATGACCGCCGAAGATGTCAAATTCTCCATAGAACGGACGATGCAGCTCGGCGCCGGAGCTTCATACATCTGGTCGGCGGTTGAGGCAATCAATGTGGTTGACCCGCAAACGGTTGAATTCAAACTGGCTTATAAGGCACCGCTGGAGCTGATTGCCTCGACCGGTTATGCGGCATTTATCTACTCCAAAAAATGCGTCAAGGAGGATAATTCCTGGATTGAAGAAGCCAAAGGCTGCGGAACCGGCCCCTACATGTTGAAAAGCTCCAAATGGGGCGACGAGGTGATTTTGGAGAAATTTGCCGATTACTGGGGCGGGTGGCAGGAAAACAGTTTCGATACCGTGGTATTCCGCAAGGTTGCAGAACCGGCAACCCGCCGCCAGTTGATTGAAACCGGCGAAGCCACCATTACCGTAGAACTGCCCTATACCGACATCGAAGCGTTGAAGAAGAATCCCAATGTGACCGTCTATGTGGAACCTTCTTTTCAAAACCTGATCGGCATGTTCAATACCCGCAAGCCCCCACTGGATAATGTGGATGTGCGCCGGGCATTGGCCTACGCATTTCCATATGAGCAGGTGGTCAATACGGTCATTGGCGGGTATGGGCGGCAATCTTACGGTATGGTGCCGTTTGGACTGTGGGGATGGAGCGATCAACTGCCGCAGTACAAACATGACCTTGAAAAGGCAAAACAGCTGCTGGAAAAAGCCGGTTATGGTCAGGGCGGTTTTAAACTTTTGCTGACCTATACCGCCGGCAATGAAGCCGAAAAGAGCGCTGCCGAATTGTACAAAGCCGAACTGGCAAAACTCAACATTGATCTTGAGATACGCGGCATGCCGTGGGACAGCCAGTGGGAGATGGCTAAGGGAGACCCGCAAAACCGGCAGGATATCTTTGTCATGTACTGGTGGCCGGACCTCCCCAGCCCGTACTCCATGCTCTTCAGCACCTTCCATTCCGAAGAAGAGCCGCTCTTCAATCTGGCGTACTACAATAATCCTGAATTTGATCGCTTGATTGACGAAGCCAATGAATTGACCTCGACTGATTTTGCCAAAGCCGAGCAGATGTTCGTTGATGCTCAGAGGTTATTGCTGGAGGACGCTGCTTCGCTGTTCATTTATGACCGCGAGGATATCTGGGTAACCGTCAAGAACCTGAAAGGGTTTAAATTCAACCCGGCTTACCCAACCGTGGTGTTCTTCCACCAGTTGACCCTTGAATAAGAACCGCAGTTGAACCCCTCTGCACTAACGGAATCGAAGGGGCGCAGTAAGGTTAACCGCTGCGCCCCGACTGATATGGAGGATTTTCCGAACGGGCATGCAGGATAACCAGAGGATGCAACTACTCATACTTCGGAGTGTAAAACGGGAATGAGAAAATTCATTCTGCGCCGTTTACTGCTCGGCGGGATTGTCTTGTTTGGCGTCGCCTTCATTACCTTCTTCATTGCGCGGGTCGTGCCTTCCGACCCGGCTGCAAAATGGGCCGGGCCGCGCGCAACAGCTGAACAGATAGCCAGAGCCAGAATTGAACTGGGGCTGGACAGGCCGCTCATCGTCCAGTTCGGCAAGTACCTGCTCGATCTGGCACAGGGCAATCTGGGCTATTCTCTGCGCACCCGCCGTCCGATTACGCTGGAATTGCTGGAAAGCCTGCCGGCGACCATAGAACTGGTGCTGATTTCCACCCTTGCAGCCGTGTTTGTGGGTATTCCATTGGGGGTGCTTTCCGCCAAGTACAAAGACCGTCTGGTGGATCACCTCAGCCGTTTGTTTGCCATTGGTGTGGTTTCGCTGCCGACCTTTTGGATTGGCTTGATTTTGCAGCTGGTTTTTGCGCGCACCCTGCAGCTGTTTCCATTGGGCGGCCAGCTCAGCACAGAAATCAAGATTATGATGGAAATTCCCAAAGTGACCGGCTTTTTGCTGTTTGACTCTCTCATCACCGGCAACTTCACCATTTTCACCGACGCTGTGTGGCATCTGGTGCTGCCGGGCATCACCATTGGTTTGTACCCCATTGGGTTGGTTGCCCGGATGACCCGTTCGGCTTTGCTCGAAATCCTCAATGAAGATTATATTACTGCGGCTCGTTCGTATGGGTTGAAAGAACGGGTTGTCCTCTGGTCGTATGCGCTGAAAAATTCCATCGGCCCCACTTCTACCGTAGTAGCCCTTTCGATTGGATATACACTGGTCAACACCTTTCTGACCGAATCCATCTTCAGCTGGCCTGGTATTGGCAGTTACATTGCCACAGCCGTAATCGGATTGGATTACCCGGCCATCATGGGAGTCACCATTTTTTCGGCGTTCTCCTATGTCATCCTCAATTTGATTGCCGACATCATCATCGCGCTTGACCCGCGCGTGCGGACGTAAGGGGAGAAAAAGCCATGCAGTGGTTCTTGAATACCTCAAAATCCCTCCAGCCATCCATCCGAGAACTGCGCCTGTCCTTTTATTTGCTGAACCGCAACCTCTTGCAGCGGGTTTCTCTCCTCATTATCGCTTTATTGATCTTGATCGCTGTTTTTGCGCCTTGGATTGCCCCTTACCCCTCTCACGCCATCAGTGAAACCAATCCACAGGATAAGTTGCTGCCGCCATCCAGCCGGTATCTGTTTGGGACGGATGAATTGGGGCGGGATTTGTTTTCACGGGTCATTTTTGGCACGCGGATTTCACTGCAAACAGCGCTCATTGCGGTTGGGCTGGCACTGGTGATCGGTGTTCCACTTGGTGCCGTTGCCGGTGGTTTGGGGGGATTCGCAGATGAAGTCATCATGCGCATTACCGACATTTTCCTTTCTTTTCCGCCGCTGCTGCTGGCGATTGCCATTGCCGCTTTTCTTGGTCCCAGTTTGACCAATGCCATGCTGGCAATTGCCATTTCGTGGTGGCCGTGGTACACGCGTATCATTCGCGGGCAGGCCATTTCCATTCGTGAACGCCAGTTTGTGCGGGCGGCGATGGCGATCGGTACACCTATGCCGAGGATCATCTTCCGTCACATCCTGCCCAACACCATGGCACCGGTCATCGTTCAGGCGTCCATGGATATTGGCGGTGTAATTCTCACCATTGCGGCGCTCAGTTTTTTGGGGTTAGGGGCCCAGCCGCCTACCCCCGAATGGGGCTTGTTGATTTCTACCAGCCGCACCTACTTTTTGAACGCCTGGTGGTACAGCACATTCCCGGGCATTGCCATTTTTATCACCGTGCTGGTCTTCAATTTGATTGGGGACGGTATTCGGGAAGTGCTTGACCCGCGCACGCGCAAATTCTAGGGAGGTAAAGATGGCGGCTTATTTTGAAATCAACAATCTCTCGGTGGGATTCCGGACCTTTGAAGGAATCCGCCGGGTTTTGAATATCGAACATCTAACGATTGAACGCGGTGAAACTTACGGTCTGGTGGGGGAAAGCGGGGCGGGTAAAACCGTCCTGGCATTGACCATTTTAGGGCTGCTGCCCAAGCCGGCTGGCATCATTCACAGCGGTGAAATCTGGCTGGACGGTGAGGATTTGCTCAAAAAGAGTGAAGCGGAAATGGCAGCAGTCTATCGCGGCAAACGGATGGCGATGATTTTTCAGGACCCCATGTCCACACTGAACCCGGTTTTCACGGTTGGACAGCAGATTGAACAGGTTATTGAACAGCATGAAAGGTTGAAGGGCGCGGCGGCTGCCCGCCGAGCGCTTGAATTGCTGGAAATGGTGAAATTGCCGGATACGCGCAATATGTTCAAAAAGTATCCGCATGAGCTGAGCGGCGGTCAGCGTCAGCGCGTGATTATCGCCATCGCGCTTTCCTGCGGGGCGGAGTTTTTGATTGCCGATGAACCTACCCGCAATCTGGATGTGACGATTCAGGCCGGCATTCTCAAGCTGATCAGCGAGCTGCAGCGGGACTTGAAAATCAGCGTGTTGTTCATCGCCAACAATGTAGGTTTGGTGAATGTTTTTTGCAGGAAAGTGGGCATCCTCTACCGCGGCAAACTGGTGGAGGAAGGGAGCAGCGCGGCAGTCATCCGCCAGCCGCTGCATCCTTACACCCAAACCCTCATTTCTGCCATTCCGCGCAGTAAGTCCGAAAAACTGAAGTTTGCCAGTCTGGTCATCAAAGACGAGGCGGAACATGGCTGCCCGTACTATTCACGCTGCCCAATCGGCGAGCCGGTTTGCACGCAGCAGGAGCCGATGCTGGAAGTGCTGATCGAGGATCACAAGGCAGCCTGTTTTCTGGCAAAGGGGAAGTTAGCATGAGTGAACCGCTGGTCAGGATTGAAGGATTGAAAAAGTACTTTCCGGTGCGCACCGATGCTTTCTTTGGCAAAAAGAACTGGGTGCGGGCGGTGGACGGCGTGGATTTGGAAATCCAACCGGGCGAGGTGATTGGGCTGGTGGGCGAATCGGGCTGCGGCAAAACCACCCTGGTGAATCTGCTGCTGCGCCTGGAGGAACCTACCGAAGGACGCATCATCTTCGACGGGCGGGATATAACCCACCTTTCGCAGGCCGAACTGCGTCAGAAGGTGCGTAAGGATATCCAAATTGTCTTTCAGGATCCGTTCTGGTCTTTGAATCCGCGAATGCTGGTGCGGGATGTGGTCGGCGAGCCGCTGGTGGTGCACCGCCGCCTTTCTGCGCTGCAGCTGGCTGAACAGGTGCAGGAATTGCTCGAGCTGGTTGGGCTGCCGCCCGACAGCCTGTACAAATACCCGCATGAATTTTCCGGCGGTCAGCGTCAGCGCATTGCCATTGCCCGTGCGCTGGCCTTGCAGCCCAAACTGGTGGTGCTGGACGAGCCGACTTCCTCGATTGACATCCTTTCACAGGCTCAAATTCTGGATTTGCTGATGCAGTTGAAACAGCGTTTGGGGCTGACGTATATTCTCGTTTCGCATGATCTCAGCGTCGTTCATTACATGTCGGACCGCATCGTGGTAATGTATTTGGGCAAAATTGTGGAACAGGGGCCGGCGGATGAAGTCTTCAACCGGCCGCGTCACCCCTACACTCAGGCTTTGTTCAACGCCATTCCCAGCCCGGAGATGGATAGTCTGGATCAGTTGCAGACGCTGGAGGGCAGCGTTCCCAGTGCCATTGACCCGCCGCCCGGCTGCCGCTTTCATACCCGCTGCCCGTATGCCATGCCGGTTTGCCGCACGGCCGAACCGCCGGCGGTGTTGGTCGGGGAACGGCACAGCGCTGCCTGTTACTTGCTCTCGGATGAACGGGCTGTTTCTGACAAAGCAAAATCTCATTGACCCATGAAGGAGGCAGGATGACGAAATATTTTGAATATGAACTGGCGCGCGCCGCTCACCTGCTGACGGCAGAAATGTTCCGCCTTAAGCCGGGTGAAACGCTGGTGATTACGGCTGACACGCAAAGCGACATGCGGGTAGTGGATGCGGTGGCAGGTGCAGCGCATACGCTGGGGGCGATTCCGATGGTGATTACGCTCGTTTCGCCTTTGGGGGTGGGCAAAGCCGCTGATCCGTTGCTGCCGCTTGAACCGTTGACCGCCGCGCTTGCTCAGGCGGATGCGTGGGTCGAATTCAACAAGCAGTGGCTGCTTTATTCCACTCCCTTTGAACGGGCAATGGCGCAAAACAAACGGCTGCGCTATATGTGCCTTGTAGAGATGACGGTGGACATGATGGTCAGGCTGATTGGGCGGGTAGATGCGGGCGCGCTCTCGCGCTTTTTACGCCGCGTCAGCCAGATGACTCAACAGGCCATCCGGATGCGGATTACGACGCCCGCCGGCACCGACCTTTCCTTTAAATTGCTGCCGGAGGAGCGGCAGGTCAGCTGTGATGATGGATTGTGCGATACGCCGGGAATGCACTTTCTCGGCGGGCAGATTTCCTTCATTCCGGACTTTGACTCGATCAATGGCCGGCTGGTATTTGACGGCACGATAGCCCCGCCGTGCGGTTTCCTCAAGCAGCCGGTGGTGTTGGAAGTTGAAAAAGGCCGGGTTGTGCATTTTGACGGCGGGGCGCAGGCAGAGGAACTGCGCCGCTGGCTGGAAAGTTTCGATGACCCCAACATGTTCCGCCTGGCGCACGGTTGTTACGGCTTTAACCCCGGCGCGCGTCTGTGCGGCAACGTACTGGAAGATGAGCGCGTTTGGGGCTGTACCGAATGGGGGCTGGGCTATCTCAGTCCGGTGGATGCTCCACCCGATGGTATTCCGGCAAAGTCGCACTGCGATGGCATCTGCCTCAATTCTTCGGTGTGGCTGGATGGGGTGCCAATCCTTGAAAACGGCGTTGTGGTTCACCCGGAGCTGAAGCAGCTGGCCGAGCCGCTGGTTGGAAAATCGTGAAGTTCTCTGGCTGATTCTGAAATTCAACCTCTTGAACATTCCAGAAAGGGAAATTCCATGAAACTGCTTGAACGGCAAGATTTATATGACATCTTATACGGCTGTACCATTCTCGGTACGGGCGGGGGCGGCTCGCTGCAAAAAGGTCTGGCGCTGATAGACGATGCGCTCCAGAAAGGCAAGCAATTCCGCCTGGTGGACTTTGCCGAAGTGCCGGATGATGCCTGGATTGCCACACCCTACATTTGCGGCAGCGTTTCGCCTTCCACCCCGGAACTGGAAGCGCAGTATGCTGGCCTGCCCAAACTGGATGAGCCGGAACCCTATCTGGCTTACCGTGCGCTGGAAGCCTATTTTGGCCGGGAATTTTACGGCGTGATTTCAACCGAATTAGGCGGCGGCAACACGGCTGAGGCGTTGTATGTGGCCGCCCTGCTGGACCGTTATATCATTGACGCCGATCCGGCCGGCCGCTCAGTGCCGGAGCTGCAGCATTCCACCTATTGTATCTATGACCTGCCCATTTACCCGCTGGCGTGTGCCAACCAGTTTGGCGATGTGGCCGTATTGCCAAAAGTGGTCAATGATCTGCGCGCCGAAGCGCTGGTGCGCGCCATGGCGGTAGTCAGCAAGAACCGCATCGGCGTAGCCGATCACCCGGCCCAGGCAAAGCAACTGCGCGGGGCGGTGATTACCGGCGCAATCAGTCGGGCGTGGGAAATTGGCAAGACCTTCCGCGCTGCGAAGGAAAGCGGCCTTTCGGCTGCCGCGCAGATAGCCCTAACCGCCGGCGGATTTCTGCTCTTCAAGGGGGTGGTTACCCGCCATGCTTTTGATACCTTCGAGGGCTTTACCATTGGCGATATTTACCTCAGTGGAGAAGGCGAGTTCAGCGGCAGCGATTACCACATCTGGTTCAAGAACGAAAATATCGTCAGCTGGCGGGACGGCAAGGTGGATGTGACCGTCCCCGACTTGATCTGCGTTTTTGACGAGGAGGCGAATGAGCCCGTTCTTAACCCCTACTGCCGCGAGGGGATGAGCGTTACCGTGATCGGCCTGCCGGCGCCAGCGCAGTGGCGCACACCGCGCGGATTGGAGCTGTTCGGCCCGCGTCATTTTGGTTTTGATGTGGAATATCAGCCGATTGAAAAGTCCCGCCCCTGAACGGAGGTTTTGCAATGACCGAATTTGAGGAACTGCGTCAGGCGGCCGTCAACATGCTTAAAGTGAACCTGAACCTGCGCAGCGGTGAACGGGTGGCTTTTGTTTCAGACGTTCCATCAGCGGCGGATTGGGAGCTTTTGACTTTTCAAGAGTTAGACGAATTGATCCGCCGTGCGCGGATGACCAAAGCTTTTTTTCAGATGGCGCGTGATGCTTTCCCGGA
>NZ_JBRCOK010000122.1:0-8191 GCF_053501535.1 Bellilinea sp.
CGCGCAGCAATCCAATCTGCCGTCCTTTCGGCGGCGGCCGGCACGGCAAGGCGGCTGCCGCGCTGCCACGCCCATGGCAGCGCCAGCAGCAACAGCGCTACCAGCATGCCCTGTACAAGAAACTGGGATGCGGTAGGATGCCATGCCCTTCTTCGCTGTAGCCAGTCCAAAAACGCCGCCCAGCCAGCCGCTGCCAGCACCAGCAGCAGCACCAGCAGCCACAGCCATATCTTGCGCCACGCATTGGGACGTTGAACAATCAACAGAAACCCCACCCACAGCGAAACCGGCAACAAAACCGGCACCCGCTGACGGCTGGCACGCCAGTGAAAGATGGCTTCCAGCACCACACCCAGCACCGCCAGTGCGCTCAGCAAGACAGGCACATCCATTTGCCATTCATGCCAGGTTTCGTTCAACCGCGTCCACAGAGTGGGCCAAAACACATCCCACCCCAGCGGCTGGACAAACGGGTTGGAAAATAAACTTTGCGCCCCGCTGACCAGTAGAACCGGCAGGTAAAGGAAATAAACCCAAATGCCGGTTAACAGACCGCTGAGAAAAAGCACGAGAAGGTAACGCCGAGAGCCGCCGTAAGCCGCGGAAATTTGCGGTTCAACCCAAAGGGAAAGAAACATCCACAGGTACACTGCCCCCCATGGATAGAGCATGACCGGTACGGTATAAAAACCCAATGCGCCCAACACAGTCAGCCCCAGCCAGCCCGTCCAGTTGGGATTGGTTTTCAAATAAGTAGCCAGCACCCACCCCAGCAGGCTGAACAGCGCCAGCAGGGTATATCCGCGCCCATCGGCTGAGCCGCCCACCAGCAAGGGGGTTACAGCGATCAGCCCGGCTGCCAGCCAGCCCGCCCGGCGGTTATACCAGATTCGCCCCAGAGCGTAGGCGGCTGCCACACTCAATACCCCGCCAGCAAACGCCGGTAGACGCATGACCGCCGGAGCATTGCCCAGCAGGCGGGTCACAATGTGAACCAGCAGGGTGTGGAAAACATGGTTGTTGGGCAAATGATAATCGCTGATCACCGCCCACAATGACCGGCGCGCAAATCCAATGTAGGTGTAAGCTTCGTCGTGACCCAGCGGTTGATCCAGAAAGGGAATGCGCAGGACAAATGCCAGTAAAATCAAAAACCCCAGACGCAACCATTCGCCCCGCTCAGCCGCAGCAGGGCGGAAAGCGGCCCGTAAATCATCCCATCCTGCTTTCAAAAAACGAATACCCCGACCCAGCCAGTGCGGCTTGCGGTCATCCATCCACACCAGCAGCAGAGCGGTCAGGGCTGCCAGACCAAGCGCCGGGCGCAACAGCAAATGACGCTGGGGGGTAAAGGCTTCCATTGCTCCATCCGCTGCCAGACTATCCATCAAAGAACGCACCAGCGGGAAACCCGCCAGCGCTATGAACATTCCCCCCAGCCCTATAATCAAACCAGACAGCGCCAAAATGCGCCGCACCGCGCTCCTGCTCAGTTGATCATCCCTCCGCTGAAAGTCAACTGATAGGCAATCCGCTCGCGGTGAAAAATGACTTCCATTCCTTCGAACCACTCAACCGTGCCGCGCCATGCACAGGCGTAACGGAAATCACCCTCTTCGAACGAATCAGGCCCGCGGAACGGCACCTGCGCATCCACCATAAGCAAGGCGCGGCGTAAAAACGAATAAATCTGGTCGGGAGGCGGTTCTTCCAGTTTCACGCCGCCGGCATACACCATGGACCACCACGGCCGGTTGCGGTAGTACACCATCTCCTGTCCGGCAAAAAATTCTTCACCAAAATAAATATCCCGGTAAAACCAATCGCCGGAACGGTATTCCAATTGAATGCTGCCCGGCAGCAGAGACTCCACTTTTGCCGCCAGACCGGCAGCGTAGGTGTGACGTTTGGCTTCAATTAAGAACGGAACCAGCTGAGAGCTCATTTCACTCCTCGGTTAAGATGTAATTTTCCAAATCGTCCAGATCTACCCCCAATTCGGAGATTGCCCGCCCCAGGGCCGATGCACCGGCGCGGTGCACACTGCGCGGGTCACCGGTGATGAGGGGGTGCCAGTCGGGCAGGTCTTTACCCAGCGCCAGACGCCGATAAGCACAGGTTTCCGGCAGCCAGGTATACGTGCGTGCGGTTTCGGGGGTAATTCGTACGCAAGTGCTGACTTTTTCAAAGCGGTTTGGGTAATCCTTACAACGACAGGTTTTCAAATCCAGCAGGCGGCAGGCAACTGCGGTGGTCAACACGACTCCGCTTTCCTCATCCTCGATGCGATAAAGACAGCACCAGCCGCAGCCGTCACACAAGGATTCCCACTCGGCAGGGGTCATCTCCTCCAGTGATGTGCGTTTCCAAAATGGGATAGCGGTTTGATTCTCAGGCACGCTGGTTACCTCAACGTCTGCGGGGACGGCGTTTGAGCAGCAGAAAGAGCAGGAAGAAGGTCGTCAACGGCCAGATCCATGCCAGGTCGCCCGGCCCGCCTTCACCGGTGCGGGCAACCGTTCGGCGAATCCGGATCAGCCGGTAATCCCGCGTCAAACGATCCAGTTCCTCATCGCTGAGTTTGAGCGGGTCAACCCCGAACAAACGCGCCGCAAAACCACTGGCAATCAGCACCTGACGTAAAATCGGCAGGCGCAAATCGGCATCCAGCACTTCTTCGGCAAGCCCGGCCCACCAGCCATCCGGCAGCCATACTTCCACCTGTGGATTGGCGATGATGTTGCGGTACCAGTCTGATACCGGGCCAAAACCGGCCACACAATAAATTTCGCCGTTCACAATTGCGTAATTCACCGGCGTACGGTAGCGTTTACCGCTTTTCCTTCCGCTGTGTTCCAGCACCATGATCTGCCCGGCGTACCTGGGAGCGATGTTGATGTGCTTTCCCAGTCCCAATCGCCACAGCCATACCATCAGGACGTTGCCTTTCTTGAAATACTGCCGTAAACGCCCGGCAAATTCAACGGAAATCGGTTCCTTCATCCTCTCCCTCCCTCCAAAAGACAAACAGATGGGGCGCGTTTTGGTTGCAGTGAAGTCATACTGTCTATTATAATACGCGGCATGAGTCTGACTCTGGCAGAAGTTGAACACATTGCCCACCTCGCCCGCCTGCAGCTGAGCGAAGAAGAAAAAATCCGCTTCCGCGAGCAGCTTTCTGCAATTCTGGAATACGCTGCCCGTTTGCAGCAGGTGGATACCCGCGATATTCCTCCCACCTCCAGCGTTCTGCCGCCGCGCAGCCGCCTGCGAGAGGACGAACCCCACGCGCCGTTTTCGCGGGATAAAATTCTGGCAAATGCACCGAATTCCCATCAGGGATATTTTCGCGTTCCGCCGGTACTGGAGTAACACGGATGGAAAAGCCACACAATCTGACAGTCCGGCAAGCCTTAACGGCGTTAAAAAACGGCTCGCTTTCCAGTGAGGAGCTGACCCGTGCCTGCCTGACGCAAATTGAGCGGCTGGAAGGCACAGTCCACGCCTTTATCACCCTCACGGCTGAAAAAGCGCTGGAGAATGCCCGAGCTGCCGATGCGCGCCGCATGGCAGCCCGCCGCCACCCCGATGAACCGCTTCCCCCGCTCCTGGGCCTGCCAATTGCCGTCAAAGACCTGCTCACCCTCAGCGGTGTGCGCTGTACCTGTGGATCGCGCATTTTGGAAAACTTCATCCCCCCCTTTACGGCCACCGCAGTCCAGCGGCTGCTGGATGCCGGCGTGGTGATTGTGGGAAAAACCAATACCGATGAGTTTGCCATGGGTTCATCCACCGAAAATTCGGCTTTCGGGGTCACCTTCAATCCATGGGATACCCGGCGTGTGCCGGGTGGATCCAGCGGCGGCTCGGCTGCTGCCGTAGCAGCCCGCATGATACCTGCCGCACTGGGCACCGACACCGGCGGTAGTGTCCGTCAGCCGGCTGCCTTCTGCGGCGTAACCGGCATCAAACCCACCTATGGGCGGGTTTCCCGGTATGGGCTGGTGGCCTACGGCTCATCGCTGGATACGGTTGGTGTGCTGGCACGCAGCGCCGAGGATGCTGCCATTCTCTTCTGGCCGATGGCCGGTTTTGACCCACTGGATGCTACAACCATCGAACAACCTGCCGCCGACTGGCAGCCTCCCAGTCCGGAAATGCTGCGCGGATTGCGTATCGGCGTTCCCAAAGAATATTTCCTGCCCGGCATGCAGCCGGAAGTAGAGGAGAAGGTACGCGCTGCCATTCAAACGCTGGCGGATTTGGGTGCAGCAGTACAGGAAATCAGCCTGCCGCACACCGAATATGCCCTGCCGGTTTATTACCTGATCGCCCCGGCAGAGGCCTCTGCCAATCTGGCGCGTTATGACGGCGTGCGCTTTGGTTACCGCGCCGAAGCCGAAACCCTCAGCGAGTTGTTTAACCGCTCCCGCTCGGAAGGTTTTGGCGCTGAGGTCAAACGCCGGATTATGCTGGGCACCTATGCCCTCTCGGCAGGTTATTATGAGGCTTATTACGGGCAGGCTCAAAAAGTCCGTACCCTCATCCGGCAGGATTTTGAACAGGCATTTCAACAGGTAGATGTGATTGCCGCTCCGGTTACACCCACCACCGCCTTCCGCATTGGCGAACACCGTGATGACCCGCTGGCCATGTATCTGGAAGATGTTTTCACCCTGCCCACCAATCTGGCCGGCGTGCCGGGGCTGGCCTTTCCGGTTGGTTTTGACCGTCAGGAGTTGCCGATTGGTATGCAGCTCATGGCTCCCCATTTTCAGGAAGAAATCCTCTTTTCAATTGCTCATCTCTATCAACAGCACACCCGCTGGCATTTGCACGCTCCGCCGCTGATATAACAAACACCGGCAAGTGAGGTAACCTGCCGGTGTTTGAGGATGTTAATCCGCCGTACAATCAGGGCTTCCCCTTGCCCGGATTCACCGGCGGCTGTTTGTCTTTGGGAGGCTTATTCAAACCGGGCGGGGTAACTTTCTTGCCCGGATTTTCATCTGCCGGTTTTCCACCGCCGGCCGGCGGTTGTGCACCGGGTTTATTCATCGTGTCCGGGCTGGGAGTGGCTTCCGGTGTCAGTACCGGCTCTTCACCTTCGGTTGGCGGTGTCTTGCGGCTTTTGCCAATCCAACCCATTTCCTGCCAGACCTTACCCCAACCACCCTGTTCTTGCTTCATGGCAAAGAATTGATCGGCAGGTAAGCCGGATTTCTGGCTGGCCTGCAGGGCTAACATGATCTCGCCCATCCCATGCCCGCGACAGAACCAGCCCATCACCTGCTCGTATGTCACACCGTATTCCATTGCCAGTTTCGCACCAACCGGATGCTGTTTTGTAAGGTCGGTGCAGTAGTTACCCTGATTGACCTGCTCAGGGGCCGAGGTGATGGTAACGCTGGGGGTGGGGGTTTCTGTGACCTCAGCCGGTGTTTCCTCAACCGGCAGTGTGAGTGTAGGCAGGGGTTCAACCGGTTGTTCCAGCATGGCCAGATGACGCCAGACTTCGCCCCAACCGCCCAGTTCTACTTTGAGCAGCAAAATTTCCTCGGCGCTCAATTCGCTGTGCTGACTGGCTTGCAGAGCAAGAACGATCTCCCCAAATCCAAAGCCCTGACAGAACCAGCCCATCACCGTTTCGTATGGAACACGGTAGGCGGTCGCCAGTTTTACACCAATCGGATGAGTCTGATTGGTACAGCCGGTCAGCAGAGGCTCGCTGATGGGAGGTTCTTCTCCTTCAACCGGCTGAGGTTCAGGGGTTTCCTCTTCCAGGCTCTGCTCGAGCGCGCTCAGTTGATCGGTCGGGAGTTGATCCAGCAATGCCGTCATCGTGTCTACCTGGCGGGCAATTAATTCAGCCGGGTTATCGGTCCGATTGTCAATCAGCGCTCCCGTCACGCTGACCTTTTCCAATGCCTGTCGAGTCAACTGCCAGTAACCGGCTACAACTTCAGGCAGATAGTCATAGGCTTGATTTTCAATCAACTTTCCGGCTTCCTCTAACCGGCGATTGGCAAATTCCAACGCCAGTTGCGTTTGGGTTGGCTCACTGCTCACCACCAGGCGCAGCGATTCGATTCCGGTTTTCAGGGGGTAGAGGGGACTGTCAGGCAAGGCCTGACTGGATGCCTGAACGGCGGCCCCCCCGCCAAACAGACTTGCCAGCAAAACTACAATCGCTATCCAGTTCATCACCGTTCTCCTTGACCATTGCAGGGGTTGAGTGGAAATTTGCTTAACAAGACGAAACGGATTGCGATCCGTTACAACGGGGACATCGGCAAGTCGCGCTGTGAGGCGCGCCCGGGCTGAGCGGCGGAATGCTGCCCGAGGTTCGATCATCCCCGCCGAACGCACCTGCACAGCCATCCTCAGCAGGGCTTCCAATTCCTGCCGCTGAGCAGGGTAACGCTGCATACATTCCTCAATGCTCCACTGGCCGCTTTCTACGGCCTGCAGACATTCATCGAAAATCAATTCCAGATTTTCATCCATCCTGTTTCCCTCCTCCCAGCAGGGCTTGCAATTTTTTCAAAGCCCGAAACTGCAAAACCCTCACATGGCTTTCATTCAGGCCCAAAACCGCCGCTGTTTCGGCATGGCTGAGCTGGCTGACAAACCGGCATACCAGCACTTCCTGATCCTGCTCCTCCAGCCTGGCCATCGCTTCAACCAGCCAACGCCCATCCTCACGGTTCAGGAATGCCTGCTCGGGGTGGCTTTGTGCGTCCGTTGGTATCTCCAGCAACTCTAAAGGGGTGGAGTTCTTCCTCGTGCGCAGATAATCTACAACCAGATTGTGAGCGATGCGGTAAAGCCACGCTCGAAAAGACTGCACCTGCTTCTTCGGTAGATTTTCCCAGGCTTTGAGAAAAACCATCTCCGTTAAATCCTCCGCATCCAGTTCGCTGCCAACACGAAAATAGCAGTACCGGTAAATGGGCACCAGATAGCGTTCGTACAACATGCCATAGGCATCTTTGTCACCCGAGGAGGCTCGCTTCAGCAGGTCGTCGTCGCTGAGGAAGTGCGGCGCGGCTTTGGTCATAACCTGAAGTATATGACGAATCCGATGTTCAAACGTTACAGTCCCCCATCAAAATTACAGGTTTTATCCCCAACCAACGCTCTGATTGGATTATTCAATCCGCCTGTGCATCACCCGGTAGATGTAAGCCAGTACTTCTGCCACCACCAGATACAATTCCGGCGGGATTTCTTCATCCAGATTAACCAGTGCCAGCGCCGCGCTGAGTTCGGCATCCTCATAAACCGGCACCTGATATTGCTGCGCCAGCGCAACAATTTGTTCGGCAATCTTGCCTCTGCCGCTGGCAACCACGCGCGGCGCCTGGTCGGTTTGCGGGTCGTACGTCAGGGCAGCCGCCGTCAGGCGGCGGGCTGCCGCCTTTTTCTCCCCACTGTAAAAGCGCACACGGCGGTTCACGGCTCATATCTCCAAATCAATCAATGCCAGCGAGGGACGTGCCGGAAGGGGACTCAGCGCAGCCGGCATAAAATCCACCCGGCCGACTTCTACACGGCTATCCTGCAATTGATAGCCCATCTGCCGCAGGGCTTCTTCCAGTGAAGGCATTTCGCTGCGCGTTTCGCTCAACCATTCGGCATCCGGCGCAGTGACAATCAACCGCATCTGCCTGCCGACCACCGAAAGCGCCACCTGGAAGACCTGACTTGGCCGAACTTCGACCTGAATGTTCAGGGTGGTATGCAGCGGGTCAATGTGTGCCGAATTGCCCTTCTCGCGGCGCGCCAGCCGCAGGCGCACCGGCAGAAACGGTTGATCTCCGCCTCCAACCGGGTTCGTCATCAGCATTCTGGCTTCAGCCCACACTCCCTGACTCGGTGGTACCTGCGGCGGCAGGTTCAGCAGTCCGTTCATGCGCGCCTGATCCATAAATCGCTGCACCTGATCGGCAATTTCACCCAACCCGTTTTGGCGCAGTTGCGAAAGCAAACGCACGGCTTCCATCCAGCCCGTCGGGCTGCTCTGCCCTTCAAACACTCCGCCTTCCGCCAGCAGAATGTTCTCCAGCGATCGGCCGCTAAAGCGCACTGCCTCACGGATACGGCCGGCCAGCGTCTGAACGTCCGTACCGGCTGGCAGCAACAGGTGCTGAAAGAGATTCTGCAGGGTTTGCAGCAGGCGCGCCTGTTC
>NZ_JBRCOK010000123.1:0-19143 GCF_053501535.1 Bellilinea sp.
TGCGATTTTGGGGGAGGCGGGAGGGGGACGAAAATTCGAAAGTTGATGTAAAAATGATTTATCCCGAATTGACGTTAATTACTCGCTGAAAAAAGGTGCAGGATGAATTTTTCCATTCTTCAACGTGAAACGATTTACCAGGGACGCGCATTCGGCGTTGAAAAGGTCCAAATGAGATTACCTGACGGCACCGTCCGCCCCTATGATCTTGTTCAACACAGCGGCTCGGTGACGATTGTACCGCTGGATTCGAACGGCAACCTGCTCTTTGTCAGGCAGTACCGCATCGGAGTTGGGAAAGAATTGCTGGAACTGCCAGCCGGTGTACTGAACGATGCTGAAGACCCACAGACCTGCGCTGCTCGTGAAATCCGCGAGGAAACCGGCATGGCCGCCTCAAACCTGGAACTGCTGGGTGACTTTTATCTGGCTCCCGGCTATTCCAGCGAACACATGTACATCTTTCTTGCCAGCGGGCTTTACCCGTCACCCCTGGAACAGGATGCCGATGAATTTCTCCAGCTGGTTGCCATTCCGGCTGCAGAGGCACTGGAAATGGCTCAAAATGGAGAGCTGCGGGATGCCAAAAGCCTGGCAGCCCTGATGCTGGCGCAGAAACGACTCAAGGGTGATTTGTAAATATGACAGGAAACATATGATTTCAATGACCAATATAACTTACCCATTTGTCCAAGAAAAGATACACTCTCATAGATGAATGTCTGGACACCCAAGCCGGCCGAACATTAAAACAGCCTGACTTTCACAGCAGAAAGCAGGCTGTTTTTGGGATTTCTATCATCTCAAAGTGGAGTTTAACGAAATGACACGACAAAAGATAACCGTAGATGCCAATGAGGCTGTTGCTTATGTAGCCTATCGGCTGAATGAAGTCATCGCCATTTATCCCATTACCCCTTCTTCAGGGATGGGTGAACTGTCCGATGCCTGGGCAGCCGCCAAAATCCCCAACATCTGGGGAACCGTACCGCTGGTCGTGGAAATGCAATCCGAAGGCGGCGCTGCCGGAGCCGTGCACGGCGCTTTGCAAACCGGTTCACTGACCACCACCTTCACCGCCTCGCAGGGCTTGCTGCTGATGATCCCCAACATGTACAAGATTGCCGGCGAATTGACCCCGGCCGTCTTTCATGTTTCAGCCCGCACGGTGGCTACCCACGCCCTTTCCATTTTCGGCGATCACTCGGATGTGATGGCCACCCGCCAGACCGGCTGGGCGCTGCTGGCCTCCCGCTCGCCGCAGGAAGCCCACGACATGGCATTGATTGCTCAAGCGGCTTCGCTGCGCTCACGCATTCCTTTCCTGCACTTCTTCGATGGTTTCCGTACTTCGCACGAAGTCAACAAGATTGAATACCTGAGCGAAGACGACATGCGGGCCATGATTGACATGGAAGCCGTCAGTCAGCACCGCGCCCGTGCCCTCAGCCCGGAACATCCCGTCCTGCGCGGCACAGCCATGAATCCGGATGTATTCTTCCAGGCGCGCGAAGCCATTAACCCCTTCTATAATGCCTGCCCGGCGATTGTCCAGGAAACGATGGATCAATTCGCCAAATTGACCGGACGCGCCTATCATCTATTTGATTACGCCGGTGCGCCGGATGCCGAACGGGTGATCATCCTGATGGGCTCCGGAGCCGAAACCGCTGAAGAAACCGCGCTCTACCTGCAACAGCAGGGTGAAAAGGTTGGGGTGGTTACCGTGCGACTTTACCGGCCGTTCTCTCTGGAAGGGCTGATGAAAGCTCTGCCGGCCAGTGTGCAAAAGATCGCCGTTTTAGACCGCACCAAAGAACCCGGAGCTGCCGGTGAACCGCTCCATGAAGATGTGGTAACCGCCGTTACTGAAGCGGTGCGCACCGGTAAAGCTCCCTTCCAGCAAGTGCCGGTCATGGTAGCCGGGCGGTATGGTCTATCTTCCAAGGAATTTACACCGGGAATGGTCAAAGCCGTCTTTGACGAACTGAAAAGCGAAAATCCGCGCAATCATTTCACGGTGGGCATCGTGGACGATGTCAGCCACACCAGTTTAGATTATGATGCCTCCTTCTCTATCGAACATCCCCAAACCGTGCGGTGTGTCTTCTTCGGTCTGGGCGCAGATGGTACCGTTGGAGCTAATAAAAACTCGATCAAAATCATCGGTGAAGAAACCGACAATTACGCCCAGGGCTATTTTGTGTACGACTCCAAAAAGTCCGGCTCGGTAACCATTTCACACCTGCGTTTTGGCCCCCGCCCGATTCGCGCGCCGTACCTGATTCAACCCGGTCAGGCCAACTTTGTTGCCTGCCACCAGTTCACCTTCCTCGAACGGCTGGATGTATTGAAATACGCTGCACCCGGTGCAGTTTTCCTGCTCAACAGCATCTACCCACCCGATCAGGTTTGGGAACACCTGCCGCGCGAAGTTCAGCAGACCATCATCGAGAAAAACCTGAAATTCTACGTCATTGATGCCTATGAGGTCGCCCAAAAGACCGGCATGGGCGGGCGCATCAACACCATCATGCAGACCTGCTTCTTCGCCATCAGCGGCGTATTGCCGCGCGATGAGGCCATCGCCCAAATCAAAAAGAGCATTGAGAAAACTTACGGCAAACGCGGCGAAGCCGTGGTCAGGCGCAATTTTGAAGCGGTGGATCACACCCTCGACAACCTGTTTGAAGTCAAAGTGCCGGGACGGGTTACCAGCACCTTCAGCCGCCGCAAAGCAGTTGCCGACGAAGCTCCCGCCTTTGTGCGCGAAACGCTGGCGCCCATGATGATTTTTGAGGGCGATACTTTGCCGGTCAGCAAACTGCCGGTGGACGGCACCTTCCCCACTGCAACCGCCCGCTGGGAAAAACGCAACATCGCCCTGGAAATTCCGGTCTGGGATCCGGATGTGTGTATCCAGTGCGGTAAGTGCGCATTGGTGTGTCCGCATGCGGTTATCCGCCAGAAAGTTTATGACCCCAGGTATCTGGAAAATGCGCCGGAAACTTTCAAATCGACTCCCGCCAAATTCAAAGAATTTCCGGGCATGGTATTCACCATTCAGGTAGCACCGGAGGACTGCACCGGTTGCGCGCTGTGCGTGGAAGCCTGCCCCGCCAAGAACAAATCTCAGGTTGGTCTGAAAGCCATCAACATGGCGCCTCAACCGCCGCTGCGCGAAAGCGAACGGGTCAACTGGGAGTTCTTCCTCTCCTTGCCGGAGGTGGACCGCACCGCAATCAGCGTGGGAACTGTCAAAAACTCGCAGCTGCTCGAACCGCTGTTTGAGTTTTCCGGCGCCTGTGCCGGTTGCGGCGAAACGCCGTATGTCAAACTGGTTTCACAATTGTTTGGCGACCGTATCGTGATTGCCAACGCTACCGGCTGCTCCTCGATTTACGGCGGCAATCTGCCCACCACACCTTGGGCGGTCAACCGCGAAGGCCGCGGTCCGGCATGGTCGAACAGCCTGTTCGAGGATAACGCCGAATTTGGTCTGGGTATGCGCCTGACGATTGATAAACAGAGCGAGTTTGCCCGCGAATTGCTGCTGGCGCTGGCTCCTCAACTCGGGCAGGTGCTGGTGGATGCAATCCTGACCGCCGACCAGACCAGTGAAGCGGGCATTAAAGCCCAACGTGAACGGGTTGCCCAGTTGAAGCAGGTACTTCAATCGCTCAAAGACCCGCGCGCTGCCATGCTGCTGGATCTGGCAGACTTTCTGGTGCGCAAGAGCGTGTGGATTATCGGCGGTGACGGTTGGGCATACGATATCGGCTACGGCGGTCTGGATCACGTTCTTGCTTCCGGGCGGGATGTCAACATTCTGGTGCTGGACACCGAGGTGTACTCCAACACCGGTGGACAATCCTCCAAAGCCACACCTCGCGCCGCGGTTGCCAAATTTGCCGCCAACGGTAAGAACCTGCCCAAGAAAGACCTTGGCATGATCGCCATGGCTTACGGCTATGTCTATGTTGCCCGCGTGGCAATGGGTTACAATGACGCCCAAACGCTCAAAGCCTTCCTGGAAGCGGATGCCTACGAAGGACCGTCGCTGATCATTGCTTACAGCCACTGCATTGCCCACGGCATTGATATGCGCAAGGGACTGGATCAGCAAAAACTGGCGGTTCAATCTGGTGTCTGGCCGGTCTTCCGCTACAACCCCATGCTGGCAGAAGAAGGCAAGAATCCCTTGCAGCTGGATTCCCGTGATCCTTCGGTGAAGGTGGAAGATTACGCCTACAATGAAACACGCTACCGCATGTTGCTGCAAAGCGATGAGGCCCGCGCCGAAGCCCTGATGAAACAGGCACGTGAAGACGCCATTCGACGCTGGAAACTCTACCAGCAAATGGCTGCCATTCAGTACAATGGGCATGGCGAAGAGCCTGCCGCCGGCAAGAGTGAGTAAAACAACCCAACAACGTGCGGATGGTTCTTTCCGCACGCTGGCTTAAAATATGACGAGGAGAAATGAATATGGCAGATCTGACCACCACTTATCTGGGTTTAAAACTCAAAAATCCTCTGGTCGCTTCGGCTTCACCGCTTTCTAAAAAAGTTGAAGGGGTGCAGCGACTGGAAGAAGCCGGGATCAGCGCGGTTGTGATGTACTCGCTCTTTGAAGAGCAAATTGTGCATGAAAGTCAGGCGCTCGATCATTACCTGACGCGCGGCAGCGAATCGTTTGCCGAAGCGTTAACCTACTTCCCCGATTTGGAACGCTACAATGTCGGGCCGGAGAGTTATCTGGAACTGATTTACCGCATCAAAAAAGCCGTTCGTATTCCGGTAATTGGCAGTCTGAACGGTATTTCGACCGGCGGCTGGATTAATTACGCCAAACGGATTGAAGAAGCCGGTGCGGACGCCCTTGAACTCAACATCTATTATGTGCCAACCGACCCCAAACTGACCGGTCAGGAACTGGAACAGACCTACGTTCAACTGGTGCGCGATGTGCGCAGCCAGATCAGCATCCCGCTGGCGGTTAAACTCAGCCCGTACTTTTCCGCGCTGCCCAACATGGCTGCTCAACTGGCCGAGGCAGGTGCGAACGGTTTAGTGCTGTTCAACCGCTTCTACCAGCCTGATCTGGATATTGAATCGCTGGAAGTGGTGCCCAATCTGGTGCTGAGCACCTCCGATGAATTGCGCCTGCCGCTGCGCTGGGTGGCAATTCTTTACGGGCGCATCAAAGCCGATCTGGCCCTCTCCAGTGGAGTTCACAGCGCCACAGATGTGGTCAAAGCCCTGATGGCCGGGGCAAATGTGGCAATGACAACTTCCGAATTGCTGGCAAAGGGCATCGGACGCGCCACCGAAATCCTTTCCGATTTGAACAACTGGCTGGATGAATTTGAGTACACCTCTGTCCAGCAGATGATCGGCAGCATGAGCCACAAGGCGGTCGCCGAACCCGCTGCTTTTGAGCGCGCCAACTACATGAAAGCACTCCAAAGTTTCGACAACCGCATTCTCTGGTAAAGGAAACCTGTAGGGACCTTCCTCACGATAAAGTTACTCCCCAGACCAGTAATCAACCACAACCCCGGTGCAGCGAAAAAAAACGCTGCACCGTAATTTTTAATTCCGACGTTTTTCATTGTGATTCGTAATGGTCAATTCAGATCAGCAAGAATAGTAGTTTTTATCCAAAAGGCTCATCCACAGGCAAGCCCGCTAATTTTCCTTCCCGAAGGGTAATTAAGAATTTTTTAATACTTTGCACAAACATTATACAAAAAGGATATATCGTTTGACCAAACTTATACAAAACTTTATACTGTGGACATCAACAAAATCCAAATTTTTGAAATGTGAGGAGAAAAAATGAAACGCTTGATGTTGTTTGCTCTGGTTGCTGTAATGGCTCTGGCTGCCTGTGCGCCTGCCGCCACACCAACGCCAACCGCAATGCCGACCCCAATGCCGATGCCCACCAACACGCCTGCCCCGCAGACGATTGTGGATATTGCCGTTGCGGATGGTCGCTTTACCACCCTGGTTGCTGCGGTTCAGGCTGCCGGTCTGGTGGATACGCTCGCCGGTGAAGGTCCCTTTACCGTTTTTGCCCCCACCGATGATGCCTTTGCCAAGTTGCCGGCAGGCACACTTGAAGAGCTGCTTAAGCCCGAAAACAAGCAGCAGTTGACCGACATCCTGCTCTACCACGTCGTTGCCGGTAAGGTCATGGCTGCTGATGTTGTCAACCTGAGCGAGGCCGAAACCGCCCTTGGCGAGAAGGTCACCATTAAAGTTGAGGATGGCAAGGTCTTCGTCAACGATGCCCAGGTCATCATTACCGACATTGAAGCCTCCAACGGTGTCATCCATGTGATTGATACCGTCATCCTGCCGCCCAGCATGACTGCCGAAGCGCCTAAGGACATCGTAGATATTGCTGTAGCAGACGGTCGCTTTACCACGCTGGTTGCTGCAGTTCAGGCTGCCGGCCTGGTGGATACGCTGAAGAGTGAAGGCCCCTTCACCGTCTTTGCTCCCACTGATGAGGCATTCGCCAAACTGCCTGCCGGAACAATTGAAGCACTGCTCAAACCTGAAAACAAGCAGCAGTTGACCGACATCCTGCTCTACCACGTGCTGCCCGGCAAAGTCATGGCGGCCAGCGTCAGCGATGGCTTGATTGCCGATACCGCCTTGGGCACTTCGGTGTTCTTCAAAGTGGACATGGGCAAGGCCTATATCAATGAAGCTCAGATCATCATTACCGATATTGAAGCTTCTAATGGCGTCATCCATGTGATTGATACCGTCATCCTGCCCAAGGACATTGTGGATGCAGCGGTGTTCAACAAGTTCGAAACGCTGGTTGCCGCGGTACAGGCTGCCGATCTGGTGGAAACCCTGAAGGGTGAAGGTCCGTTCACCGTATTTGCCCCCACCGACGAGGCCTTTGCAAAACTGCCGGCTGGCACACTGGAAAACCTGCTCAAGCCTGAAAACAAGCAGACTTTGACCAATATTCTGCTCTACCACGTGGTGCCCGGTCGTGTGCTGGCTGAGGACGTGGTCAAACTCACTGAGGCAGAAACTGCTCTGGGTCAAAAAGTCACCATCAAGGTTGAGGATGGCAAGGTCTTCATCAACAATGCCCAGGTGATTGTCACCGACATCAAAACCACCAATGGCGTCATTCATGTGATTGACACCGTCATCCTGCCTCAGTAATTCAATCGAATATCCTCTCCTGCAATCCCCCTTGGTGGCAAGAGGATAGATTATCGGTAGGCGAAATCCTGCGGAACACAAAACCGCAGGATTTCGTATTTTTTTTGGGATATGTATAGTATAGAAAAAACGCCCTTCGCGAGAAAGGGCGTTTAATAAACGAACAGGCAGATGATTCCTGATAGGGTTGAGCGGTGGTTTACTCTTCCATAGCCATCGATTCGCCGACCCGGCGCTGGCGGTAGACAATCCTGCCGCGGGTCAGGTCATAAGGCGACATTTCAACCCGCACCCGGTCCCCCAACAAAATGCGAATATAGTACTTGCGCATTCTACCGGAAAGATAGGCAAGCACTTCATGTCCATTGTCGAGCCGCACGCGAAATTGCGTTCCGGGCAGCGCTTCCACAATGGTGCCTTCGACCTGAATCTTGTCTTCTTCTTTTGCCATCATTCCCTCCACACCGGACGACGATGCTCGCCCAACCGGAATCGAAAACCTGAAACTACTCAGCCGAACGTGAAAACTGGCGGCGCTTGATGCGGCGAATGGCCTTTTTCTTCTCCACCCGGCGCAGTTCGCTTTTGGAAATGAACCAACGCTTGCGGCGCACTGTGCTGAGCACACCGCTCTTGACAACCTTCTTGCGAAACCGCTTGAGCAGCTGGTCCTGTGATTCATTTTGTCTGAGCGTAACAACTGTCATTTTTCTCACCTCCCTTCTGGTTCAGGGATGGAACACACAAAAAAACTTCGGCTGCAATTCGCCTACGCAGCCGAAGGAATAAGCACCTGTCGGGATTTTATTCTCGGGAGCATTCGGCGATACAACCTCCAACTAAAAATTAAAACCACTCAATCTCTTAAATCGAATGTTCAGGCGGTTCTTAACCGCTCACGACCCTAATTATAACCATCCTTTAAGAAATTGTCAAATCAACTTGATTTTCAGGATGGTTCTAAAAATCATTGCCCGCCTGAAAACTTCATGGTATAATCTGCCCTCGCGTCAAAGACGCAGGGTAAGAATTCATTGGAAGGAATTGCACCATGGAAGATATTTTGAAATCCGTAGAGGCAGCGGTCAATCCCAACATTCCGGAATTGAAAACCGGGGATACCGTTTCTGTGCACGTCAAAATCAAAGAGGGCAACCGCGAACGTATTCAGGAGTTCAAGGGCACCGTTCTGTATATCCACAATAACGGTAACAACTCCACCTTCACGGTGCGGCGAATTGCCAGCAACGGTATTGGTGTGGAACGCACTTTCCTGTTCCGCTCCCCGCGCATTGACCGTGTGGTGGTTGAACGCCACAGCCGTGTGCGTCGTTCACGCCTGTACTTCCTGCGCGACCGCACCGGCAAGAGCGCACGCCTCAAACAAAAGTTTAACTAGTCCTCTCTACCGCATTCCAAACCGGAGGGCGCAGTCAAACGCTGGCTGCGCCCTTTTTGAGTAAAATATCCATGAGTCATTTGCCCATGAAAACTCCCCTGATTGGCCTCTCCACCGAACGATTAATTATCCATGACCCCATCGTCAGCGTGGGTGCAAAGGAAGCCTACGCCCGCGCCATTCTAAAGGCCGGCGGTATTCCCCTCCTAATCCCTGTCGGGCTGAGTCTGACCCAATTGCGAGAATTGTTCCAGCGTCTGGACGGGATTTTGCTGGTCGGCGGCGGTGATCTTGACCCGGCGCTCTTCAACGGTGAACCTCACCCGCGGGTTTATGACGTGGATCCCGCCCGCGATGAGATGGAAATTGAACTGGTTCGCATGGCTGCCCGCGACCAGAAACCCCTGTTGGGTATCTGCCGCGGAGCACAGGTGATTAATGTCGCTTTGGGCGGCAGCCTTTACACCGATATTGCCGACCAGCTCAAAGGCGCACTGAAACATGATTATTTTCCGGGCTATCCGCGCGATACGCTTGCTCACAAAGTTAAAATCATGGATCGAACCCGGCTGGAAAAAATCATTGGCGAGGATGAGATTCAAGTCAACAGCCTTCACCATCAGGGGCTGGCGCGCATCGGCGAGGAACTGCGCGTCAGCGCATGGTCACCGGATGGGCTGGCAGAGGCGGTCGAACTGCTTGGCCACCGCTTTCTGATGGGCGTTCAGTGGCACCCCGAATGGCTGACCCAGAATCCCCGTCACTTTGCCCTGTTTGATTCTTTCATTCAGGCTGCCGGGGAAAATGAGGCATGAATCACCCAGCCGCCATCGGAATTTTTGACTCGGGAGTGGGTGGCCTTTCGGTTTACCGTGCCATCCGTGAGATTCTCCCGGCTCAGCCGGTCATCTACTTTGCCGATCAGCAGCACGTTCCCTACGGCAGCCGTCCCCTGGAGGAAGTGCGGGATTTTTCCGAAGCGATCACCCATTTTTTGATTCAACACGGTGCAGGTCTGATTGTGGTAGCCTGCAACACCGCTTCGGCTGCCGCTTTGCACCACCTGCGTGCCGTTTTTCCCCACATTCCCTTTGTCGGGATGGAACCGGCGGTGAAACCGGCTGCCGAAACCACCCGCAGCGGCAAGGTCGGCGTACTGGCCACCCCTGCCACCTTCCAGGGGGCTTTATATGCTTCGGTAGTCGAGCGCTTTGCCTCCGGCGTGAAAATTATGTCCGATACCTGTAACGGTCTGGTGCAGGAAATTGAAGCCGGCCGCTTGAACGGCAATTCTGCCCGTCACATTCTTGAAACTGCGCTTACCCCCATGCTGCGCGAAGGGATTGACACCGTCGTACTGGGCTGCACCCACTACCCCTTTGTAATTCCACTGATTGAAGAAATCTGCGGAGCTGGTGTGCGGGTCATTGACCCCGCCCCGGCGGTTGCCCGCCAGACCCGCCGCCTGCTTGAACGGCACAACCTGCTGGCTGAAGGGGATCAGCCGGGAGAGGTACATTTTTACACCAGCGGCGACCCACTCACGCTGCGCCGGCAGGTTAGTGCTCTGTTGGGCGAGCATGGACGGTATCATGCCGCCCGCTGGGAAGATAGCCACATTCTCGCACCTGAACCCAGCCTCTGAAAGATGCCCGCCTTCTAACAGATTGGACAAGAAGGCATTGGAGACTACGGTTTCTGGTATACTCAAACCTAATCAGGAGGCGCACCAGCATGGCGCATACAGAAATTGAACTTGATCCGGTCACTCACATCACCACGGATGCAATTGGCAAACCCGGACAACGGGTTTTTTATATCCAGGCCCGCCAGGATGACGAGGTAGTAACCTTACTGGTGGAAAAAGTGCAGATTCAAACGCTGGCAATCGGTGTGGAGCAATTCTTCACCGAAATTGCCAGCCGGTATCCGCAATTACCGCCGGCCTCCGGTGAGTATAACGAAGCCGAAATGCACATTCAGCCGCCAGTCGATCCGCTCTTTCGGGTGGGTGAACTGGGGCTGGCCTACGATCCGGAGCGCGACATGGCCTGCCTGATCGCCCATGAGGTGCTGTCCGACCAGATCAGCGAAGAGGATGCCGGTGTTGCCCGCTTCTGGTGCACCCGCTCACAGCTGCTGGCGCTGAGTTTATGGGGCATTGAAGTCGCCAACCGCGGACGGCCGATTTGTCCGCAATGCGGTGAACCGATGGATCCGGAGGGACATTTTTGCCCCAAGAAAAACGGTCATAAACATTAATCCTGCAAGAATTGAGCCTGCAGGGGTTTTTGGGATTATTGGTAAATGAATGTCGAGGACATCCCGCAGATTCTCACTACCCTTCAAACAGGAAAAATGACCCTGCGCGGTCAATTTGTGCATGGTTCCAACTACACCTTTCTCGCTTCAATTGTCCAGGCTGACAGAGAATATCCTGCGGTGTATAAACCGGTGCGCGGTGAACAACCGTTGTGGGACTTTCCGGCTGGCAGCCTTTCAGGTAGGGAAGTGGCAGCCTTTCTGGTCAGTCAGGCCCTTGGCTGGCAGCTGGTTCCACCCACCGTTTACCGCCGTAAAGCCCCGCTTGGCCCCGGTTCGGTACAGTTCTATATTGAACACAACCCTGAATATCATTATTTTTCCTTCACCCCCGAAGATAAGCAGCGCCTGCGCCCGGTAGCCTTGTTTGATCTGGTCGTCAACAATGCCGACCGAAAAGGCGGCCACATTCTCGTGGACGAGAACCAGCACCTTTGGTTGATTGACCACGGCATCTGTTTTCATGTCGAGGACAAACTGCGTACGGTCATCTGGGATTTTGCCGGTGAACCAATCCCGCCCGACTTACTGGCAGATTTAACCCGCCTGCTCAATGAACTCGAACGGGCCGGCGATCTGGTAGAGCAGTTAAAACCCTATCTTTCGCCGGCAGAAATCCGCGCGCTGGAACGCCGCACCCGCCGGTTGGTGGAAAATGGCTGCTTTCCACATCCGGCAGCCAGCCGCCGCCCCTACCCCTGGCCGCCGGTTTAACCCTTTTTCTGTCCGTTTTCATCCCGCAACGCAAGCGGGCGCATCCCATTGAAAGTTACCAGCAACGAGACGCCCATATCGGCCAAAACAGCCATCCACATGGTTGTCCACCCGGCCAGCGCCAGCAAAATGAAAATGGCTTTGGTTACCAGACTGAACGCAATGTTTTGATGGATAATGCGCTGTGCCAGCCGCGCCAAACGCACGGCGAACGGCAGCCGGTTCAAACCTTCTGACATCAGCACCACATCGGCGGTTTCCATCGCCTGTGCCGAAGCCGCGCCGCCCATTGCAATTCCAACCGTCGCCGCCGCCAGGGCGGGGGTATCATTAATGCCATCTCCAACCATTGCCACCGCCAGATGGCGGGAGCGTAATTCCTGTACCAGGCGGGTTTTGTCCTCCGGCAGTAAGCCGGCGTAAATCTGCTGTACACCCACCTGTCCGCCAACCGCCTGTGCCGCAGCCGGGTTATCGCCGGTGAGCATGACCGGCTCAACCCCCAACCCTTTCAATTGCCGCACCACCCGCTCACTTTCCGGACGCAGGGCATCGCTGACTGCCAGATAGCCCCGCACCCGTTCCCCATCACACACCAGCATGGTGGTATGCCCCAGTTTCTCGGCCGATTCAACCCAGCGGCACAATTCATCCGAATGCGGATGCTCGACCTCAAACAGGCGATGGCTGCCAATGGTAGCCGTCTGCCCGTTGATTTTGCCTTGCAGCCCAATCCCGTTCAGGGTGAGAACGGTCTCGGCCGGCGGATAGCGGCCATCCAATCCGCGCTCAGCCGCCGCGCGAACCACCGCCTGCGCCAGCGGATGACGGCTGCGCCGCTCCAGCGCACACGCCAGCGCCAGCACATCCTGACACTTTTCGCAATCTCCGCCGTCCGCGCAATCCACCGAGCGGTAATTTGTCACCACCGGTGTTCCACGTGTGAGCGTACCGGTTTTGTCGAAAGCTACCGCGCGAACCCGGCTGAGGGCTTCCAGAAATGCACCACCCTTGAACAAAATGCCTTTTTGCGCACCTGCCGCAATGGCACTGACTACCGTTACCGGGGTGGAAATGACCAGCGCACACGGGCAGCCAATCACCAGCAGCGCCAGACCGCGGTACAGCCAGCCGCGGGTGCCGTCCGGCAGGTTCAGCAAAGGCTGGCCGAACACCAGCGGTGGAACTACGGCTACCAGCACCGCCAGCACCAGCATGGCCGGGGTGTAATAGCGTGCAAAGCGATCCACAAAGCGCTGGGCAGGCGCTTTGGAAGCCTGAGCTTCTTCTACCAACCGGATGATGCGGTTGAGGGTGTTATCGGCTGCCAGCCGGCTCACTTCCACTTCCAGCACCGTGTTGCCGTTGATGCTGCCGGCAAACACCTCATCACCGGGAGCTTTCTCTACCGGCAGGCTCTCGCCTGTGATGGGTGCCTGGTTGACCGCCCCAAAACCGCTGCTCACCACACCATCCGTGGGAATACGCTCACCGGCAGGGATGATCACACGATCACCAATCTGTAAATCATCCACGGCAACTCGTTCCTCGCCGTTTTGTGTCAGGCGCAAAGCAGTTTGCGGGGCAAGCCCGGAGAGGAGTTGAATCGAACGGCGGGCACGCTCGCTGCTGTAGCCCTCCAGCGCTTCTGCGATGGCAAACAAAAAGATGAGCGAAGCGGCTTCCGGATATTCGCCAATCACAACCGCTCCGATTGCCGCAACGGTCATCAAAAAATTCATATTGAAATCGCGGTTGATCCACAAGTTCATCAGCGCACTGCGCGCAATGGGATAACCGGCCAAAACCAGCGCAAACAATTGCACGGTAGTAGTCAGCCAGCCCGGCAGATTCACCGCAGAAAACAAAAATGAAATCGCGATCAGTCCCCCGCCCAGCAAGGCAAGGCGAGTCTCGCGACTGGAAAACAGGTAGCGCATCAATCCCGGCAGGAAAGCTTCCACTGTCTTTTCAGAAGCCGTGCCAGCCGAATCCTCTACCAAACGGTAACCGAGCTGCTCAACCCGCTGCTGAACGGCCTGGCGGCTGATTTGTCCTTCGACGGTCAACAACGCCGTACTGAAATTCAATTCAGCCCGTTCCACTCCCTTGAGTTGACGAACCCCCTTTTCAATTTTCAATGCGCAATCGGCGCAGTCCATCCCTTCAATGCGGTAACGTTGTTCAGCCATGATTCGATGCAATCTCCTTCATGCTTTTCTCCGGATGGCGGATGTGTTCCCATCCCATGCGGAACAGGTGCTCAACATGTTCGTCATCCAGTGAGTAATAAACCACCCGCCCTTCCTTGCGGTAGCGCACCAGACTCAAACTGCGCAGCAGGCGCAACTGGTGCGAGACCGCACTCTGGCTCATGCCAAGCGCTGCAGCCAGATCATGAACACACAATTCGCCAGCCAGCAAAGCGGAAATCAACCGTACCCGGCTGGGATCGGAGAGCGCGGCAAAGACCTGCGCCAGGCGCGTAGCCGTCCAGCCGTCCACCATGGAATCGAGGGCACGTTCAACCGCTTCGCGGTGAATGTGGTTATCCGAACATTTTGGGTTAAAAGAGTGGTTCATTTGATCACTTTTCGCCAATTCAATGAATATATGAGCATATTTTCATATATTATACCTCTCAGAAATCTTTTGTCAACCCCATCTTATGGGAAAATCCAATTGTGACATTTATCACTTGTATTCTTTCCAAAAGTCATTATTCTTTAAGACAAAGAGATGATGATCCTGCTCTGAGCCATCACTTCTTTCCTCCGATCCATTGATTCCCTGGGTGGATAAATGGACGTTAGGGCATGAAGGGTAACTTTCATTGCCTGCCGTTTTGCAAAGGAGGACAACCCGCGTTTCAAAGCGAGGGCTGTTCTCCTTTTTACCGCTCCAGAACATGCTCTCAATCAATCCAGGATTCGCTCTATCAACCTAACCCAAAAGGAGGTCCGTATTTCGCAGGCAAGTCCAGAATCAAGTTTGATAATCGTCTAACCCAAACCTCAAGGTAAGAAAACCCAGTTTCAAAAAAGGAGGAAGCGATGTATCTTGTACGCGTAAATATGACCGACCGCACCTATCAGGTCACCGAAGTGCCGGAAAAATACAAATACCTGGCCGGGCGCGCCTTGACCTCGAACATTGTCGCAGACGAGGTTCCACCACTTGCCCACCCGCTTGGGCCAAACAACAAACTGGTCTTTTCGGCTGGCTTCGTCACCGGCACCAGCGCACCCACCGCGGCGCGCATTTCGGTGGGCGGAAAATCTCCGCTCACCGGCGGCATCAAGGAAGCCAATGCCGGGGCAGCCTGGGGCGCTGATCTTGCCGTGATGCGCATCCGCGGCTTGATTATCGAAGGTCAGCCAAAAGAGAAGGACCGGTTCTGGGGGCTGCACATTACCTGGGACGGCAAACCCAAGGTTGAATTCGTTGACGCCACTCCATACACTGGCAAGGTGCTTTCTCAGATTTATCCACCCCTTTATGAAAAATTTGGTGAACGCGTCTCTATTTGCAGCGTAGGCGCCGCAGCCGAATATGGTTATTGCAATTCGGGCGTTGTGTTCAATGACCAGTCCAAACGGCCTTCGCGTTATGCCGGACGCGGCGGCCTGGGAGCCGTGATGGCTTCTAAAGGCGTCAAATTCATTGTTCTTGACCGGCAGGGTGCCCCGGGTGTGGAAATTGCCGATAAAGCCCTCTTTGAGGAGGGACGCAAGAAGATGATTGAGGCTTTGCGCACGCATGCCATCACCAAACCCAAAGGCGGGCTCAACTCATACGGCACCGCAATTCTGATTAACATCATGAACGAAGCCGGCGGCCTGCCCACCAAGAACTTCAGCAGCGGCCGCTTTGAAGAAGCCCCCAAGATCGCCGGTGAGGCCATCTTCGAAACCAACAAAGACCGCAAAGGCAAAGAAATCTTCAACCATGCCTGCAGCCCTGGCTGCATCATCCAGTGCTCCAACACCGTCTATGCCGAAGATGGCAGCGAAATCACCTCCTGCCTGGAATACGAATCGGCCTGGTCGCTGGGCGCTAATTTGGGCATCGGTAATTTGGATGATGTCGCGCTGATGAATCACCTGTGCAATGACTACGGCTTGGATACCATCGAAACCGGCACTACGCTGGGGGTTGCCATGGAAGCCGGCGTTATCCCGTTTGGAGACAGCAAGGCTGCAATTAACCTCATCCACGAAATGGGCAAAGGCACCCAGCTGGGGCGCATTCTGGGCGCAGGAACCGAGACAACCGGCAAAGTATTTGGGGTAACTCATGTCCCCGTCGTCAAAGGTCAATCCATCCCGGCTTACGAACCGCGCGCGGTCAAGGGCATTGGCATCACTTACGCCACTTCCACGATGGGCGCCGATCACACCGCCGGTTATACCATTGCCCCCGAAATTCTGGGCGTGATGGGAAAAGTGGATCCCTTAACCCCAGAGGGGAAGGCTGCACTCAGCCGCGCCTTCCAGGCTACCACCGCCTTCATCGATTCCAGCGGGCACTGCCTGTTCATTGCCTTTGCCATTCTGGATATCGCCAGTGGTTATCAGGGTATGATCGAAGAAATTAACGGTGTGCTGGGCACCAACTGGACTGCCGATGATGTCCTCAAGTTCGGAGCGGAGGTGCTAAAGGTTGAACGGAAGTTCAACGAAGCCGCCGGCATCAGCAAAGCCGCCGACCGGCTGCCCGAATTCATGACCCGCGACCCGCTGCCCCCACACAACACGGTCTTTGATGTGCCGGAGGAAGCCCTCGATTCCGTGTATGCGGAACTCTAAACATCCGACCGGGTCTGTTTTTGGTTATCGGTAGATAACAGGAATGTCATTGCGAACCGCTTTAGGCGGCGAAGCAAAAAAGCGCTCAATTCACCCCCGTCGACTCCATGTCGGTTTCGCAATGACATTCCAGATTAATCATGGCTGAAAGGTGTAGAGTCTGTTCATGAAGATTAAACTTGACCAGCAGGGTAATTTGAAATTTCCCGCCCAATTTTTACAGCGGCGCAACCTGAGCGCTCCGCTGGAGTTTTGGTTATTCGAACGGGAAGGCGAACCCATTCTCCTGCCGCGCCTGCCCAATTTGCGTAAGTTATATATCGAAGTCACCACAGGCTGCAACTTACAATGCCGCTTTTGTATGCGCAACATCTGGGATGACCCGATTGCCCTGATGACACAGGATATCTTCGATGCTGTTGCTGCCCGCCTGCCGTATTTGCCTGAATTGGAAGAGGTTGTTTTTACCAGTTTTGGCGAACCGCTTACCCATCCAAACATTTTGAAAATGATTGAAACCTTCACCAGCCGCGGCCTGCGGGTGACGTTGGGTTCAAATGGTATTTTGCTCAATCCCAAAATCGTCAGCGAATTGATGAGATTGGGAGTTTATCGGATCATGGTTTCGATTGACGGGGCGCAAGCCGAAACGTTTCATGATTTACGCGGCGCAAATCTTCAACAGATTATCGCCAATCTGGATTACTTAAAAGAATTAAAAAAACAACATGCCACCCGCCTGCCCGAGTTGGGGGTGGAGTTCGTCATTCTCAAATCCAACGCCAGCGAGCTCCCTGCACTGGTACGATTGGCATCCAGTTTAGGCGCTGCGCGGCTGATCGTCAGCAACGTGCTGGCCTACACCGAGGACATGGTGGATCAAACCCTATATGGTTACGCCCCTGTTGATTCGGTCAAGGGCTTCGGGTTTCCAAACCTGGGATCGGGCTGGTGGTTGTGGAGTTTCATGGAAATGCCAAGGATGCACTGGGGCGCTGAAAGACGCTGCCGCTTCATCCACGACCGAGCCACCGTGGTCGGATGGGACGGCGGCGTATCACCCTGTTATGCTCTTTCTCACAATTATTCCTACTATACACTGGATGGCGTCAAGAAAAAAGTCAATCGTTATGTTCTGGGAAATGTCACCCAGACCCCGCTGGACGAAATCTGGGTATCAGAAGAATACATGCAATATCGCAGTGAAGTGGCCGTTTATCACTTCCCTTCCTGTCCGGATTGCGACCTGCGCAGCACCTGCGATCTGCGTCAGATCAACGAAGGCTGCTGGGGTCTAAATCCCTCCTGTGCCGACTGTCTCTGGTCTCAGGATATCATTCGCTGCCCATGAAAATCAAGGTCAAACTTTACGCAACTTTCAGCCGCTATCATCCCGGCACCCTGGCCGGCACACCTTTTGAGGTTGATCTGCCGGCAGGCTCAACCCTGCGGGATTTAATCAACCATCTTGAAATCCCGGAAAGTGAAGTTAAAGTGTGCTTTGTCAATGCCCGCATTCAAGAACTGGATGCGGATTTGAATGAGGGGGATGAAGTGGGTATCTTTCCGCCGGTGGGAGGTGGCTAATTGAACACCATCATTGTAGATACCTGGTTGTATGGCGAACTGGCCCGTTTTGGCGGCAACCCGCAAGAACGGATTTTTGCAAACCGCAAGATCAGTTTGCCGGAGGGGGCACGACTGCGGGATTTGCTCGATGTTCTTGGAATGGACACACAGGAACGGGGTATCACTTTCATTAACGGACAATTGAGCGCCATGCCCGGTTTGCAGCCCGATTTAGATCACCCCTTGCGGGATGGCGACCGGGTAGCCTTCTTCCATCTGCGCTCGATGTGGCCGTTCCAATACCGCCATGGCGTAAGCATGGTTCAAGAAATGCAGAAAGCCATCATCGAAACCGACCAGATGGGTTTGCACCACGCCTATAGTAAAGAGCAGCTAAAAGAATAACCCCTTGACTGCATAGAATCAGATACAAGCAGGTTCAACCCACCCCGTCAGGCGGGCTGATTAAATTTTGAAAATTTCACGTGCTTCTAATCGTTTCGCGCTAAAAGCCGACGCATGTTAACGTTCGTTTAATCCTGGCTATTATTGCAACCCGAGAGGGTATATTAACGTAAGTAGGATGTCCATAGATTAGAAAAAGGAGTATTGAAATGATCACGAACCAAAGAAAATTTTGGGCTTGCCTGATAACCTTCTTGGCACTGTTCCTGACCTCAATGTTCATCTTCGTGCGACCGGTAGAGGCAACTGTAATTGATGATGATGGCAGCTTGCCGGCTAACGAAACCATCAATGACGATCTGCTCATCTCTGCCAGAGATGTGATTCTGGATGGCACCGTCAACGGAACAGTTATTGCCGCCGGAAACCGCGTGATCGTCAACGGCACCATCAACGGCGACCTGTTCATGTTCGGCTCAGATGTGATTCTTTCCGAGAGCGGCAAGGTGGCCGGCAATCTTTTTGGAGCAGCCCGTTACATGGAGGTGCGCGGCAATGTCGGTGGAAGCGTGTTCGGCGGCAGCGCTGCTTTGCTCATAGGCAATAACGCAAAAATTGGAAGAAATGTATATTACGGCGGTTACAGTCTGGAAAGCATGGCCGGTTCCAGCGTGAACACCGACACCTTTGTGGGTGTGTATCAGGCAATCTTAAACGGAGAAATAA
>NZ_JBRCOK010000124.1:0-16187 GCF_053501535.1 Bellilinea sp.
GTACTGAAAGAGTAAAAATAATAAAATTCAGTTTTGTAAAGAATACAGAAAGAAAATCGTCAACCCTAAAAATTGGTTGATTGATTTCCGCTTTGCGTGTCGCACAATGTAGTCGTACAATATTCATTGTAAGACGCCAAACCCCCAAAAATGCCCTCAAAATGCCCGTTTTTGGGGCAAATAAAGGCTCTAAACTGCGTCGCACAATGTTTTTTGCCGGAGGAAAGTTCACCGATGAACCCCATGGATGACTTTCTTTCAACCCTCACCAGTCCCCGCACGCTTTGCAGGTAGGCGGTATAGTCCTTGACCTCGACCGGGGTGAGCAGGTTCCAGTCTGGCTCAGCGCCGTTCGTGCGGCGGTACCAGGCGGTGAATTCTTCCAGTGCAGCGCGGTAACGCGCCGCCGTGCGGGGGCTTGCAAGGGTTGAAAGGAAGTCATCTATGGGGTTCATCGGTGAACTTTCCTCCGGCAAATAATATTGTGCGACGCAGTTTAGAGCCGTTATTTGCCCCGAAAACGGGCATTTCGAGGGTGTTTTCGGGGGTTTGGCATCTTACAATGTCTATTGTACGACTACATTGTGCGACACGCAAATAGAGCAAAAAACGCCTGCTGGAGGTATGCAGGTGTCGGATCTCAAAGATAATGGGAGTGGTTCCAAAGATAATGGGAGCAGCCTAATTTGGGACGGCGGCAGAAATGTGTTTTTGCTGGAGTTTCTGCAAATATCTGGCGAGCCGTTCTACTTTTCGCAGTGGAAACAAATAAATGTAGCAACCATCCAAATCGGGGCCAGCAATGGGTACTAAATTGCCGCGGCGAATATAACCCATCAATCGCCGGTTAGATATCCCCAGTAAATCTCGGGCTTGGTAGGTGAGGGGTTGTTCCTCAAAAGCGGTTACAGCGGCTTCGTAATCCAAAACATAAAGGTAGTCTTGTTCGATGAGCGACTCAAAAGCTACCATCCGCCCCATTTTGAGCGACGGGAAAAGCCCAATCATGTTTCTGCCTCGACCCGATACTTTTCTTACTGGCATACCCCCTACAGTGCACGAATCTTGCCAGTTAGGTTACTCCCATTATCTTTGTTGCAAAATTAGGCTGCTCCCATTCACTTCGAACCCCACTCCCATTATCTCTGCAAAAAAGAGCCCTTTTTTGGGGATTCACTCCCATTATCTTTGGAACCCGACAAAACCGTTTATGGGTTTACCAGTTTGAGCCGAGATTAGATAACGCTATCACGCTTGCTGGATACCGTTACAGCCAATTGGGGCATCGAGAACAGCCTTCACTATCGCCGAGATGTCACTTCGAAAGAAGACCGAATTCGTATGACCAAAGGATAAGCCGGGCAAGTCATGACTTTCATCAATAATCTGGTACTGGGATTGCTCGTCGGCAAACACAAATTCCGCTACTTGCCATGGGCACGCCGCCTTTTTGCCGCTCAGCCTGAGCGCGCTTTTGCTCTCCTCTCTCGACTTTAAGAAAGCCCTGTTAGCTCAACTAAAATGTTACCGTAGTAAGATGGTTAGCTCAAAAGAAAAAGTTACTGGAGCTAATCATGGTCGAAACAGAGCCAATGACGATCAACGAAAGACGAAAATATCTCTACAAGATGTGGGAACGGTATCGCAAAGCGAGCCGCAAGGAAAAGGGAAAACTGCTGGACGAAATGCAAGCAGTCACAGGAATGCACCGCAAGTCGTTGATACGGATATTGACCGGGCGGCTGTCGCGAAAGAAACGCAGCCGCGAGCGCGGACGCAGTTATGGGCCAGCGGTTGAGGATGCGGTGCGGGTAATTGCACGGAGTATGGACTACCCGTGTGCAGAACGGTTGAAGCCGAGGCTGAGCGGGATGGCGCAGCAGTTGATGAAACATGGCGAGCTGCGGGTAGACGGGCAGACGCTGCAGCAATTGGAGCGGGTCAGCATTTCGACCCTCAAGCGCATACTCAAACGGACGGAGAAGGCGAAGGATAGGGTGGCACACCGGCAAGCCCCCCGCCGTCAGCGCAATCACCCGCGCAATGACTATCCGATGCGGGTAATTCCCAATGATGTGACTGAGGTAGGTCATTTTGAAGTGGATTTGGTGCTGCATTGCGATGAGGATTGCCGGGGTGAGTTTATTCACACCATCCAAATGGTGGATGTCAAGACCGGCTGGAGCGAAATCGAGGCGGTGTATGGGCGCAGTTATCTGGCAATGCGAGACGGTTTCGAGGTGATTTTGAAACGTTTACCATTTGCGGTGCGTGAACTACACCCCGATAACGGGCATGAGTTCTTCAATGCCCATTTGCTGCAGTTTTGGAAAGACAAAATCGAGTCTTTAGCAATCTCGCGTTCGCGTCCGTATCACAAAAATGATAACCGCTTCGTGGAGGAGAACAATCACAGTCTGGTGCGCGCCTATGTCGGTCACGGACGGCTGGACCGCTTGGAGCAGTTGTTCATCTTGCGCCGCTTGTATTCCGCCCTCTGGTTGTATCACAATTTTTTCCAGCCGGTCATGCGTACCCAACACAAAGTCCAGATCGATGAACTGCGCTATCGGCGGGTCTTCGATACCCCCAAACCCCCCTTTGAACGCCTGTGTGAGGTTGAAACGTTGCCTGACGCCGTTTTGAACCATTTGCAGACCCTACGCGACCAAACCAATCCCCTCCAGTTGCGTCAGCAAATTGCACAGTGGATTGACCAACTCTGGGCAGTACCGACCCAAAAGCCAGCCCCAACCGTGAATGTCTTCCACACTCTCAGAAAGGAGCATGACCCTACAGTAACATTTTCATTTGAACCCATCATCACTTTCGGTAACATTTTCTTTTGACTTGACACGGAGGTTTACTACAAAAAAATTTTGATTATTATCCTTGCTCACCTCTGTCTATGAACAATCTTTTTTGTTAGGTTTTCCCTCAATCGGATGACTTGCTCCGATCTTATGAGAATGAATAAAAATTTTTACCGTGTTTCCCGTTTTTGTTTAATCGCACACATAAACTTCAAACCATAAAGTGTTTGATTTTGATAAGCTGATACGCATTTCCTTTTGGCATTCCGTTGAAGTTGTAGCCCCTTTTACCTCCTAACCACCTTGAGTTGCGTTTTTTCGGTATGGATAACAAAACAACGTTAATCTCAGAAAAAGGATACTAACCAGTTTTATGCAACTTTTGAATCCTTTTTCCGTAAATGCTTTCGGATTTTTGCAAACAAAGGAGAAAACAACCATGAACCAATCCACAACTATCCTTGAAAATCGTTTAGATACCACATCGGAACACAATTTTTTCAAGCGTCAGGCAGGCATATTTACTTTGCTCGTAATGACACTGGCGGTTGGCATCTCACTGCAGCCTCAAATGATTGCCTTTTACATGTTTACGCCAACGATCGCCGCTCTGCTGACCTTGCTTCTCACAGGGCAAATCAAGAAATCCGGTTGGTTTAAGTCGCTGGGAATTACCTCGATTGATTTCCGAAACTGGCCAAAAGCCATCCTGCTTCCCATCTTTATTCTCCTCCCCGGTTATCTGTTTGTATATTTGACCGGCAGGGCTCAAATCGGCATCCCATTTACCGGACTCACCTGGCTCAACATGATACTGAATTATCTGGTCCTGCTGATCTTCAACACATTGACATTTTCTTTGGGTGAGGAAATCGGCTGGCGAGGATTTCTCCTGCCACGCTTGTTACACCTGGGCAAGGTTAGAGCCAACCTGCTGACCGGTGTAATTTGGTCTCTTTGGCATTATCCACTGATTTTCTTGACGGATATCTACATCAACGAAGGCAATCGCCTTTTGCTGACCCTGCTTTTCACTCTGACCGTGATCGGCATTAGTCTGGTAATCGGTCAATTATGGCAATCCAAACGCAGTGTGTGGGTGGCTTCCCTTTTTCACTCCTCCCACAATGTTACCTGGCAATTACTGGACAGTATCACGGTTAACAATCCAGCCGTCGTATACCTGGCGGGTGAGTCCGGATTGATCCCACTGGTCTTATATCTGGTGGTCGGGTTTTTGTTCATCAAGAAGGATCAAAAATTCACTCCCGAAAACGTAAATTGATGGCATCAACAAATCTTGGTGAGGCTCGGGGAAAACAGGTCTCTTTCTTAGGCCTGTTTCCCCAAAAACAATATCGCAGAACGATCATACGTTGTCATTTCGTTTGGAACAACCACCCCAAGCGCCGATATCCCAATGTTCAAAGAATTCACACCTCAACTGTTTTAAAACAAACGAAGTATTTACCCTATAATTACGCTTTGTTTGAATAAGAAACTCTATGCTTACGAAAAACGAGGAAATGATGAACCATGTTTTGAAATGTCATGATATTGTAAAGACCGACTTTGTGCGCGGAGAAAATTGTTCTCTATACGACAGCCGGGGGAAGCGTTTTGTAGACCTTGAATCCGGAATCTGGTGCACTGTTCTCGGACATTCACATCCACGCCTCAATCGAGTGATGCAACAACAAATCGAGAAACTCGTTCATCTCGGAACACGCTACCCGAATAATTTGGTTGAAGAAGCAGCAATAGCGGTTCTGGATATAGTGGGGATCGAACCCGGAAAGTGTGTATTCCTTAGTTCCGGTAGTGAAGCGGTTGAATTTGCTGTTCAAATCGCAAGGCGCGTGATCGAAAAGCCTTTGTTGCTTACCTTCTCGAATTCTTATCTTGCCGCATACGGCTCTGCAGGCAGAAAAAGCAACAACGAGTGGTGTTTGTTTGATTGGGCAATGGTTGCCAACCACGAGCATATGGACGAAATGAGTTCAATTCCCTTTGAGAAAATTAGTGCCTTTGTCTTTGAACCGGGTGGAAGCGGTTCGGGTTTTGTAAAATTTCCCCCAAAGCAAATTGTTCAAAGGATTGCTCTACGAATTAAGCAAGCGGGTGGCTTGATCATTGCCAATGAAGTTACAACCGGTATGGGAAGGACGGGAAAATGGTTTGGTTTCCAGCATTACGACATCCAACCCGATATCGTCGCACTCGGAAAGGGGTTGGGTAATGGCTATCCGGTTAGTGCAGTGGCGATGCGTTTGGAGATTGCCGAAAAATTAGAGGACTGCGGATTCCGTTATGCTCAGTCACATCAGAATGATCCCTTGGGTAGTAGCATCGCAAAGGAAGTGATTGCCACCATGCGCGAGGAAAACTGGATCGAAAGAGGTAATCGAGTTGGAACTTCTCTTCTACAGGGATTGAAACGATTGGAAGAGAAATACGCGGTAGTCAAGGAAGTGCGGGGGAGAGGTGTGTTGCTGGGAATAGAACTACGCTCAAATGAACACCTCTCTGTAGAAGGGTTGTATCATGCCCTTTTGGAAGAAGGTTTTTTGGTAGGGTACTATCCTGCAGGGAATGTCTTACGCCTTGATCCGTCGTTGACCATTGAAGAAGAAGACGTATTAAGGTTTCTGGATTGCTTGAACCTGATCCTTGAAAATAAGGAAAAAAATCGGCCCTTGCTTGAAAATGGAATTTAAAGCCGTTTTTTAGTTCGCTTGGAAACGATCCAATTCAATATCTAATTTGAGTTGTTACGCGATATGCACCCCTTCACACCCCATCCACCGCCTTGCGCCTCCACTCGGCAGACGGGTGCAGGTAGTATGCTGGATCGTCTCCACATATGTCACGTCCACGTCCTTCTCAGCCGCCAGGCTAGCAAACGGGACTGTCAGGAGGTTCTTTCCTGACAGCCCCGTTTTACATGGCGAAAAGCCTATCCTCAATCCTCTATCTTCAGACTCGACGCAATCTGGTTTTAACCTTCATGCAAATGAATACACCAACTTTCGTAAGTCCTCTTTACATTATCGCCCCCACCCTTCTACTGTCCCGGTAATTTTCTCCAATGGAACAACCTGACAGGTGAACGGATTTACCAGAACAGGGCGGTCATAGTTGTCCATTCCCCGTGTGTTTATTATCAGCCATTGTCCATCGGGACTCCAGACCGACATAAAGGCGGTTGGAACCTGCGGCTCGACAACCAGTTTGCGCTCTGAACCATCCAGCCGCGAGATGAAGATGCCCCAATTCGACTCGCCAACGATGCGATCGGCGAACACAATCCATTCTCCATCCGGTGAAATTGCCCCATAACCTGCCTTGTTTTGAATCGGGAACAATGCTTTCGTCTCACTGTTTTGCAAGTTGTGTTTCATCAACATGAACTGACCTCCATCCAGTGCGCCATAAACAATCGTCTGGTTATCCGGAAGCCAGCCCACTGGAGAAATCACCTGTGCAGGAACGGTGTCAATTTGCCGCAGCCCCGAACCGTCCGCGTTGACTACATTCAGTGCAAATGTTGCTGTGAACATCATGCGTGAGCCATCCGGCGACCAGATGATGCGGTAACCATCTGACCCAATTCCAATGGTCTGTCCACTAGAGAGATCGAGGATGCGGATTCCATCCGAAGCGCTGAAGGCCAGTTTCATCCCGTCGGGAGAGAGCGATGCCCATGCCCCGCTGTCAACTTTTTGCAGGATTGTTCCATCCAAATTGCTGACGTAGATGGCAGGCAGCATGCCCCCTTCGTTGACAGTGGCCACGATTTTGCCTCCCATGCCCAGGGGATTTTCCTCGTTATCCTCTGCCAGTCGATTCCATGTCTCGAGCGTCAGGCAAACTCCTGTCTGGGGCGTAGCGGTAGCATAAGGCTGTGGCGGTTCCCACTTCAGTTGATACATCTGGGTTTCTCGTTGCAATGCCTGGAATTTAATGACGATCTGCAACTTCCCGGTGGGAATTGGAGTGGCCATGCCATAACATACACTGCGGGTTAACTCTTGCTCCTCGAGAGACGGGCCACCACCGCCACCACCACAAAATGGCGGGTGCCCGACAATCTCCACATCAAGTAAATTGGCGCTTACGTCAGGGTCATTCTTGAAATGAAAGTTGTATCCGCCGTGCTCCAATGTTATCGAATTAAGGTAAATGCGATAGCCGCTAAACGTGAATTCCCGATTCACCGGCCAGGTCATCCCTTCCTGAGGGCTGGTACCGCTATCGAATTCAAATTCCGCTCTCTGCTCATCACCAACTGGCGTTACACGTTCTACTTCATAGTAGATGGTCAGCGGCGGAAGAAAGTTTTTGTCAATTTGATACATCCACGCTTCAGCATGACCTGATGGGATTGGACCTTCGATGTCGCCGTTGATTTGAAGAGGAATTTCTCTTCCACTCGCATCCACGGCCCGTACGTTCTTTGTCCACATCCATGATCCATCGGCGAATACGTTATTATCGCCCACCGTTCCCAAAACATCATAGCGAAATTCCCCCATCAGCACAAAACGGTTGCCAATGTCCAGCACATTGGTCAGAGCCAGGGGATTCTGCGCCGTTATTGAAGGAGACGGTTGCGGCGAGGGCGGAATTTCCGTTACCGGAAACACCGTCAACTGTTGTGACTGTGCAGGGACGAATTGCAATGACAGTTCCCAATTCTCGGGAACCGTTCCCGGTAAAGTATTGAAAATGCAGGGCAGAACAAATACGGCTGTGTCTACATCGGCCGGAATGCCTGTGGTTATAAACCGTCCTTCGGGTACTTTGGTTCCGTTGGGCAAGAGCAAATAGGGCTGAGATAATTCACCAATACATCCGCCGGTTACTGCCTCGCCTTCAGGATAGGCTGATGGCGGCACACCAGTGATGGAATACTCGATATTGGTTCTATCCGCAGTAAGAATAGCGCTCTTCACCGTTACCGTCACACCTTGCCGTGTCACGCTTACCGGTGCTTTGAGCACGCGAATCGTTGCGCCTTGCTCTACCAGCCCAAAGCCCGGAATATATCCCAGCGAACGCCCGATTGCATATGCCACGCCCGTCAAAAGGGAGACGACGAGCAACACAACCAGGAGCATTAACGCAGGCTTTGTTCGTAAGATTTGCATAAAAGTTCTCCTTTCCTTCTCTTTTGTGGATAAACCAAGAGTTACGGCCGTCTCAATTCGCGGCCACAAATTGATATTTTCTGGGACGTTGCAGCGAGCAATCGATTCCAACGCCTCTTTCATGCGTTTTTCGTTCATCTCTCGCTCCTCTCCAGCAAACCACGCAAGCGTGTACGGGCCGCATTGAGCAGCCACTTCACCGTTCCGATGGACGTTCCCGCATTTCTTGCCATTTCGGCTTCGCTCATTTCGAGAAAATAGCGCTGCACGATCACCGCCCTTTGCCTCGGCGATAACTTTTCCATCGCTTCCCAGAATTGATTCTGGACTTCGATGAATTCCACCTGTTCTTCTATCGAATTCACCCTTGCGGCGAATTCTGTCCAAAGGGACTCCTCCACTTCTTCATTAATCCCAACTTGCCGAGACAATCCTTGCATGATCTTCAATGACGCGTTGACCACGATCCGCATGAACCACGGCTCAAACCGACGGTTCATGTCGAAGCCATGGATAGAGCGATAAGCCTGGAGAAAGGACTCGACCACAATATCCTCGGCCAATCCAAAGTCGCGGGTAATCAAATAGGCAACGCGCACCGCCTTCGCCTGATGGTGCATCACAAGGAATTCCAGCCCACCGATGTCGCCGTCTTTGAGTCGTTGAATAGCTTGTCGTTCGTCCATCACTGCTAAATATATCCTATGACCTCCTAAAAGGTTGGGGGAATGAGCAAAAAGGGGTAGCTGTAAAAAATACAGACAACCCAATTCAGATCAAGAGAAAAGAAAAAGGATTACTTGAAGGTCGAAAAATTAGATATATGTTTCAGGATCGTTTCAAGTACCAGTTATAAGAGATGGTAAATTTTGTGATGATATTTCTGGCACATTCCTGAATTCAAAATTTTTTAATATTCCAAACCTTTGATGACACTGGTGAAGAATTGATTGCAACTGTTATGGTTGTTATGACTCTTTGAATCAATTCGATCAGAGGGATTTAAATCCCCAACCTCGCCAAAGAATACGACCTGCCCACGATATAAAATGATTACTCGATCCGCCTTTTGGTTTATATCTTGCGGGTCATGTGTACTGTAAAGAACCAACCGACTCGCTACATGCTGGCGCAGCAAGGAAAAAAATCTCTGCTTTTCCTCAATATCCAATCCGCGAGTGGGTTCATCCAGCAAAAGCAAAGTGGGCTTACCCAGAAATGCTTGGGCAATTCCCAACAGACGCATTTGACCATTGGAAAGTGAAGATAAGGGGTTGTTGGCAACCTTTCCCAATCCCAATGCATAAATCAAATCCTCGATTTGTTCTGAATGACTCGACTTTTTCAAGATAGCCAAGTAATTAAGCAAACGCCGGATTGTTAGGTGATCGGGCAAATTCAATTCCTGCGGCAAATAACCCATCTGGCTACGCAATAGCTGAAGATGTGTCGCATAGGGGTAACCATCAAACCAAAGTTGACCACTATTGGGAATCTCAAGAGTTGCCAGGCAGCGCAATAAGGTTGTTTTTCCAGAACCATTCGGGCCTAATACGGCAACGCACCCGGCTGTTAACTCCAGTGAGATGTGACTCAGTGCGATTTGTGAACCGAAAGATTTCGTTAGATTCTGGATTTTAAGTTCCATGTGTAACTTTCACCAGCAACGGTTTTCCATGCCAATAACAACAAACCCAAGCCGAGCAAACACGTTACAACTGAAGCGATCAGCACAGTATTTGAAGAACCGATCATCAAGGTCAACCATGAAACCGGGTTCATGCCTTCCATAGAACGCAAGAGCGCTTCTCGCCAGCCCAGCATCACCAGTCCACCCCACAGCCCAAGCGGGAGGACTACTCCCACAAGAACGCCCCAGCGTAGGGTGATATAAAGAGCCAAACCACATAAGGTCAACAATGGACCCAACCACGCCAGCACCAGCCTGCCCAGCATGATTTGAGTGCCTTCCAGGTGAATTGCAAGCATCAAAGCAAACGCAATCAGAACATTAAAGCCAAGCACCATAGTCAGGCGGGCAATGAGCAGCTCCACGGGATGGGTGGCCGTTAATATCTCCAATTCGTTCAGTGTTCTTGTTTCGGGACGAAAGACGTAAACCACGCCAGAAGCACTGAGTAACGGACTGAGCACCAGTAATACCAACGGCAGCATTTCGCGACCCTCCAAAAAGGACATGAAAAATCCGAGCAGCAAAACCAACAAGCCAGCCACCCAGAATGAGGTTTCAAACATAACCCACTGGCTACGTATCAATCGCAGCCAACTCTTCAAGTCCTGTCTATAGATATTTGATTTGGGAAGGTAAGGAATAATGGAATCCAGCAAGCGATCGCGATTTTCCCTTTGTGGTTCGGGTAAGGTATAACTTTCCAAAACATTAATCAACCCGTTTAAATCACCCAACTCATCGCGCTGCTCCTCGCTCAAACCATCCAATAGCCAAAAATCATCCTTTTTCATCTAGCTTCACCTCCTCTCGCTCCAAGATTTTGCGCGCCAGTTGTAAACCTCGGTACAGGCGGCTTTTAACCGTGCCAAGCGGTACGCCGGTAACATCAGCAATTTCCTCCAACGATAAATCATGATAAAAACGTAAAATAATCACTTCCCGTTGCGGTAGTGGCAGGTGTTGTAAGAGGAAAACGGCTTTTCTTGTCAGACTCTCCTGATTTATAGAATTCTCAACATCATCCTCTACCCTCCATTTGGCTTCCTGCTGTTCTTTGATTGGCTCCAGTTGAATTTCCCGCCACAAAAGAGCCGACCGAAAATAATCCCGCACCAAATTCAGGGCAATCCGATAGACCCATGGACGAAAAGCTGCCGGTGCAATTCCTTTGTATTTCAGCAAACGAACGAAGGTTTCCTGAACCATGTCTTCAGAAAGTTGGATCTGACCCGTAATTCGTATCAAAAAAGCCAGCAGCAGTGGGTAGTAACGGTCAACCAGCAAGGCGAGCTGTTGGCGGTCACCAGTAAGGACACGTTGGTATATGATTTCATCCGGTTCGTAATCCATGCGCTATTGTGCCCCGTTTAACCTGCGAAGCGTACAAGAAGATATTGAGTATAAGCAACCCCAAACCAACAACCGCCAGGAAAGCCTGATTAACCTCTGTAGATATGCCTGCATTTGGCCAGATTGTATGAAACAAAAACATGACGCCGGTAATTTGCCCACGGGTTTGTAGTTCAAAGAACCACCAGCCCATTACTGATGCGGCTGCCACCCAGTAAGAATGAGAAAAACCGTTTATCAACATGGATAATCCCGAAAGGAATATCGCCGGAAAAATTGCAGGAAGCAAACATGGCAAGAGGTTGAAATTGGGCAAACCCCATAACCATACAAACATGATCACCCCCAGAATCATGGACAGCAAAATCAACACCATCGCCATGATTGTGCGCAAGACCGGTAATTTGAAACGCGGTTCGGGGTAAGTCAGGCGTAGTTCGGAAAATCCCACTTCGTTCTCAATGGACATCAAATGAGCTGCCGCAAGCCCAGAAACCAACGGTAAAAGAATCGCAAATGTTTGAAGCACCATATCGGGCGAAAGTTCATCATATCTACCCCAAAAAAGGCGCATCAGTACTATATAAGCGGGTATGCCAAGGCAACTCAAAAAGACGGTCAAACGCCCGCAAATAGTTATTTCATACCAGATAGATGGTTTCATAAGGTTGTCCACGCTGAACGAAACCAGATGGGAAGGGCGTCGTAAGGTAATTCTTGCAATTCATCGGATTGGAGGAGCATTTTCTGCAAAACGGAGACGATCGCCTCCTGACCGCCTTCCCGATAGATTTCAACCAGGATTTGCAGGTTTTCATCAATTATTGCACTGCCAGAAAGGTTTTCGGGACTTTTCATCCCAGCCAGCATCCTATCGAGATTGCCATTCTCCCGATGATACAGACTCAAAAAAGAAACTAGAGCATCAAAAGCCTGATCCAAACTGGTTAGCGGACGATTATACCTGGAGTCCAATTTTCCACCTTCCATTTGCCATAAATCCACTGTGATTGTCCGTGTTACGAAAGTTTGCCAAGTATCAGGTGTACTCCAGCTCCTTTTTGCATACCTTTGAGTAACTACCAACGGGTAACCAGAAACAGGTGGAGTATAATCGGGCAGGCCCCTTTCTTCCCCCAAGACCATTAATATCATTCCATGTACATTTGCATCTGGGAAAAAAGGAGTAATCGATCGAAGAGCACGGGAATAATCATCCGCCAGTTCGCGACCTTTTTCCAGGTCGGAACGAGCAGTTATGAGGATCACTTTGTCTATTTGCTCGATCTTAAGGCGGGGTGAAGCCACCAAAAAGACCCAGGTGACCTGATCAGCTTCAAAAACATTCTCGCCGATAGCGGGGAGATTAGCGGCCAGCGGTAAGCCAGGGTTATTAACAACCTGAATGGAAAAGTGGGCTGGTTCATGCTGACCGAAAGCGGAATTACTCAAAGCGGGTATCGGATACCATTCAGCAAGTGGTGTCAGTCGTATACCACGCGAATCGATGAAATCGGTTGCTTCCACCACACCTCTGGATACTCGCTCCACTCGCAAAGCCCCTTCGTAACTTAAGATCACAAATTGACTTTCACCGGGCAGTAACCGTTCTGACAAATTAATAAAGATCAAATTCCCCTTGCGTTCGGTCTGAAAATTGGATTTTGTTATCGAGAAACTTCGATTAAGACGAAAGATCAGTTGATCAAGAGGTTGCTCCCCGGTATTAGAAACTTCCACTGTAACCTGGAATCGAGGTACTGATGGATCGGCCAGGTCCAGCACGAGATGATAATCCTCAACTCCAAAATCAGCCGAATCGCTTGAGAGCAGGTCAACTTGCGGTTGAGAATCAACGGCCTGAAGAACTGTATTAATGTAACGCGTTCCACCCCATCCTGCCAGTATAAGGCCTCCCAACAATAACAAAACTGCTGGCCTGGAAAGGTGGTGAAAACGACGTTTATAAACCGCCAAAATCAATAATCCCAGACAAAAGAGGAGCATGCCAACATAAAAGAGATTAAACCAAATCGGTTGATCACCATAAACCATGCGCCCCCATACATCCGAATAGAAACTAACTCCCTGGCGCATGAAATTCAGCAGGCTGGCAGGAGGAAAATGGGTGACTAATAAGCTCGGGCCGAGCAAAAAACTTAACCAAAATGCGGCCAGGATCATATACGCCCATCGGTCGAAGGTTTGCCCGAACAGGACCACCCATGCCAGAACAGTGACAAATGCCACCGTCAAACCAGCTTCGAACAAGAAAACAGGCAAACCTTCTAGCAATGAAGTAAGTGGACCCTGCTTTGCAGCAATCAGAATTGGCTCGGTCAAAAAAAGGAGAAGCGCCACAAAACCGGCCGTCCAACGCCCGGCAATGATTTCAAAACCGGTTGGGTAGGTTTCTTCCAACTCCAGGAATCGCACGCGTTTCGAACGCGAAGCGCTGATCCCAGCCAAAAACAGACCGATGAGCGAGATCAATCCAATCGCCAAGCGTCCCACTGTCGTTTCAAGCAAGGCAATTGCCGAACGGTCATCCTTTCCTACAAACAGCTGGTAAAACAAAATGCCCCACAGAAGATGTAGTAAAGGATACACCCAATTAAACAGAATCAGGCGCAATTCAATACGAAATGAGGCCAGCAACCGATGAAATATTGAATTAGGCATGTCTTACTCCCCGTTGTGTGTGATTGTTCTGTATCACAGCCACGTAACCGTCCTCCAACCTTGGGACGATCGGTTGGGCATCAGCCAAGGGTGGATTGCTTGTCAACAAGCGGGCCTGCACCTTTCCCTGTACCATTTGAGTGGCTAAAACCGTGTACCGCCGGTCTACCTCTGACCATTGCTCTATGGGAACTTCCACCTGCCACACCAAATTGTGTGCACGAGCGGCCAGATCAGCAGGACTTCCCACAAAAATCAACCTGCCTCGGTCAAGCACGGCCAGTCCAGTACAGAACTCGACATCGGCCACAATATGGGTGGATAGTAATACTGTGGTTTGCTTGGATAATTGAGCCAACAGGTTACGGAAACGGATGCGTTCTTCGGGGTCTAAGCCTCCTGTCGGTTCATCGATGATAAGCAGGTCAGGATTGCCCAATAAAGCCTGAGCAATCCCCAGCCGCTGGCGCATTCCACCCGACAGGGCGCCTACTCTGCGATGCGCTTCTCCCATCAAGTTTACTGCTTCAAGCACGTTGTCAACCTGTTCCCTGCGCTGATTGGGAGGAATATTTTTCAGGATTGCAATATATTCCAACATTTGAAACACTTTTAGGTTGGGATAAAAACCGAAATCCTGCGGCAGATATCCTAATCGCTTACGAATGCTGGCCCCTTCACGGAGTACATCAAAACCCCCAATTTCAACTTTTCCATCGGTTGGCAGTAGCAGGGTTGCAAGGATTCGCATCATCGTGGTTTTGCCCGCGCCATTCGGCCCTAATAAACCAAACATCCCACCGCATATCTTTAAGTTAACTTTGTCCAATGATCGGAAGTTACCGTAATCCTTGGTCAAATTCTCCAGGACGATCTCCATTACCAACTCCTTTAATTGATTCTTGATTATGCCATTTAAACGAGAAACATAATTAGAAAGTTTAACAATAGCCCAATCAGGTCCGTGTATTTACTTAATAATCGGGTGCACTACACCGACTCGAGCGGGTAGATTATGCAACCCTTTTTCTATAAAATCTCGACCCCTAAAACTGAACTTCAGACATAAATTTGGAACAGGGGGCTGAACCATAGCGGTAATAGCCGCCAAAGCCTGTGCAAGGATTTTTCGCCACTCACTGACCGGAAATAGCCATTGCTAAGAAGCTAGACATACCTGTTCATTGGCAGTCTCCTTTGCGATGAAGTGTGGTCTATACCAGGTTTATCGGCTTGGAGGCTGCTTTTCTTCCCTTTTCCCTGTCTCATCGGAGTGATCCCTTGACAATAATACGCCATTGGCGTATAATGCTACCTGCATCAGAACCAAACTGAACCGGACACCGCTCCTTATGATGCTTTTCATCGAGACCTCCATCTTCACCAGCCGGATTATCGAACTGCTCAGTGATGAAGAATACCGTCAACTTCAACTCTACCTTGCTGCCAGACCCGATGCGGGCAAGATCATCCCGGGAAGCGGCGGGTTACGTAAACTTCGTTGGGGTATTGACCACTCCGGAAAGCGCGGCGGAATTCGATTGATCTACTACTGGGCCATCCGCCAGAATACCATCCTGTTATTGTTTGTTTTCCGAAAGAACGAGCGTGCCGACCTGACGGCCGAACAACTCCGGGTTCTGCGCCGAATTGTTGAGGAGGAATACTATGAATAACGAAACTTTTGCCGAACTGCTTGCCAGTGTGCAGGAAGGCGCGGATATTCTGCACGGACGGAAGTCTGCCTCCCGTTCTTTTGAGGTGAATGGTCAGGACGTAAAAGCCATTCGTGAACGGTTGGGGCTTTCCCAGCGCCAGTTTGCAGCCTTGATGGGTGTCAGTATTGATACGTTGCAGAATTGGGAGCAAAACCGCCGAAAACCTCGCGGAGCCGCTCGGACGCTGTTGCTGATTGCCGCCAAACACCCTGAAGCCGTTTTAGAGATCGTACGCTCCGAGTAAGACTTCGCGGAAATATCGCTTTCCCTGTCGGTGCGTCGTTGCGTTCCCGAGTTAGAATGACCACTGGCGCGGGGTGGGGGTTGTCGTGAACCCGGCAATGCCCCAGCACATGTTGAGGTTCAGGTGGGATGTTCCAATGTCTGACAATGTCACCAATCAGCCGTTTAAGCACCTCGATTTTCGCCGACGAGTGGTGACCAAATGCCATTCCATAGGCCTCATAAATCATCCTGCGTCAGTCCTGCAGAGCTTTGCTGGTTGCCTTCTGTCAGACCACACGCGCCCCAACACACTGCGGGTAAGCGTGAAGGGAGTGCGGAGAGCTGCCGCTTGCCGTATGCGCCTGTCAACGATCCACCTGGAGACTAGGGACGGGATGACCCCTGGATGGGAAAAGAGAAACGGTTTTCTCCCCCCGTCCGCTTACCAGCGTTCCAGCCACAGGTCACTGTACGGGTTTTTCGCCAGTGTGGTCAGTTCGGTGGCCATCCCCCGCCAGCGCGGTTTGAGATAGCGCACAATGCCCTGCATCCGTTT
>NZ_JBRCOK010000125.1:0-5773 GCF_053501535.1 Bellilinea sp.
GTACTAAACCCGTTGACGATTCCGATCACCTTCAAGTTGGGAAATTCTCTTTCCAGGCGTGAGCGCAACAGGGAGACCTTGGCGCGTATTCCATCCCCCACCAGTACCACCGCAATTTTGTTGCGGTCTTTGATGTTCAAGCGGTTCAATGCCGAAAGCAAATACATGGCAACGTAGGCGGTTTCTTCCGGGGGAAAGGATAAATTCAGTACTTTTTCAATTTCATTCAGGCTCTGCTGCGCCGTCAAAAATATTTCCGGGAACAATTGCCGTATTTGCGGCAGGTTTTCGTTCAAAATAGGCAGGTGGTAACGGATACGGTAAAGTACCGGCTCCAGATGGCGCGTCAGTTCTGCAAACAATTCCTCGTCCAGCAGCAAAAGCGGATGCAGTCGCCGGGCACAGGTAGAGATAATATTTTTTGCACAGGCAGCGCCGGCGGGATACAGTGCTTCCAAATCCGTCCGGCTGGTCTGACCGCTTAAGTCCAGAGAGGGCGCGTTCCATTTTGCACCACACAGACAGGCTGCCAGCAGCCCAACCTCTGCCGGGCTGGCAGAGATATGATGCCTGGCTCTCAGGTCGCCAAAAACAGCAGCAGCAACTTCGTAATACAGGTTTCTCTCGACTGAAATGGTTTCTTCAGCGGGGATTGACCGGCCTTCTTGCAGGCATACAATGCTGATTGCCAGATATACCAGTGTTTCAACTTTGGAATACAACGACATGGAGCGGCCGATCATGTTCTCAATGCGGACAACCTCAACATGAGCGGTTTTCAGTGGGAGACTGCGTAAAAAATTTTCCAATTGCGGGGGGATAGATTTGTCTCCGCCGGGTTCATCCGGGTGCATCTTCCACAACAGATACCACTTTCGATCACCCAGCTCTTCGCGAATCAGGTTGAGCAGGGCAAATCGGCGTGCTGCTTCGCTTCCTTGAATGAAAACCCCGCGGTTTGGCAGTCGTCTTAACTGAATCGAAAAAAGCTTCAACCATTCCCCCATGTCTTCAATATCATTGACAATCGTCGAACGGGAAACGCTTCCCATTTCGGCGAGCTGTTGATAGGTGAGCGGAGCGGAGGAGGTCAACAATCCGAATAAAAGAAGATGCTGACGCTGCGTGCGCGAGAAAACCAGATTTTCTTCCTGAGATTGTTCAAACAGCGCCATCAGCCGTTTACGCTGGGCGCGGTTAGCCTCGATTTCAATCCCAAATCCCGGACGGACGCGAACGGGAATACCTTCGTTGCGCAGCCAGGCGCGCACGGTATCCAGGTTGTAGCGGATAACCCGCGCCGTTAGACCGCAGTGCTTGGCAAGCTGCTCAATGGTCAGCCTGCCGTCACTTTGCAGCAAGGCATAAATGATACTGCGCTGGCGGGGGTTGATATTGATCTTTAAACCGGGCATAGGTGGTTGGGATAATTAAACTAATTTTGTATTAACTAACTTTTTGCGAATTTCGGCAGATTATAGCCTAAAGGCAGGCCTACCGCAAGCGGAATCGTCCGGTTCGTCAAATTTCTCTATTGGAAAGTTGAATTCCAGTGGCTTCCAATACCGGATAAGCAATAATTGCTCTCGAGCCGTTCTGGCTTTTTTTATTTTATTTTGGCTGGCATGAAATCGAAAAATATTTGTCTGAACAGATTCATCCTGTGGTGATTGTCTGGTTAGGACTGGTATGTCCATAAACCTTTTGAACAGGCGTGTGAGCAAGTGATTGGAGGCAAATTTCATTGAAATGATCTAATTTTGTCATAAGTTGTATTTACAAAAGCCAATGAAACAAATCGACCTGCTTTTTTCTATAATCAAAAACAGCAATCCCAGACGGGCTGAACGCTGACGGATCAGTGCCTGAACCCCCCAATTCAAAGTCGCGAAAAATTTACATTTCTGAGGTGATCTATTGCTATCTATTCTCAATTCTCTCCAAATTGCCCGCTTTGACCAGTCCATGGATCGGCGCACGCTGTTGAAAGAATTGGCTGAAATTGCCCTTCGGGAAGGCTGGGCTAAAGAAGGCTTTGAACAAGCGTTGCTGGAACGAGAGGAGAAATACCCCACGGGAATTCATGCGGCAGGGAGTGGTATTGCCATTCCCCATGCAGATGCCGAATGGACGTTGGTGCCCGGCATGATCGTGGCGGTTTTGAAACAACCGGTTCTCTTTGAGCCTATGGGAGGTCAGGATGGTGAGGTGCAGGTTCAGATCGTCTTCTTGCTGCTGATCGCCAATCCAGATGATCATATGGCATTCCTGTCGGCGCTGGCGGATTTCATCTCGGATGGCGAAAAACTTGCTCGGCTGCGGCAAGAGGAGGATTTGGTCTCTCTCATTGACCACTTAAAACGAATGGATTGAGCAACATCGGTCATTTACTATCTTCACAGCAAAGGAAAAAACAATGGACGTCTCAAAATTTATCAGTAAAGCATCCAAAGTTGGAGAAATTTACAACCTTCATCATTTTCGGCTGGGGTGGCAGAAGCCGCAATACCGCCGGTTGATGGGCAACGAACTGGTTTATCCGCCTTCTCCAAAGGTGGTTGAAGCTGTGCGTCAGATTGCCGGTCAACTCAATTACTACCCCGAAGATCCCTATACCGACGTAGAACTACGCGCCAAATTAGCCGAGTATGTTGGGCTGCCCGGCAGGGCGGATTGGATTACTTGCGGCAACGGCTCGATGGAAGTCATTGACCTGCTTTATAAGGCTTTTCTGGATGAAGGCGATGAAATTCTCATCTCCACGCCGGATTATTCCCCTTATACCCGCCGCGTGCCGCTTTACGGCGCGACGGTGGTCAGTGTTCTGCCGGTTGATCAGGATTTTAATTACACCCTTGAAAGTTTTACCTCGAAGATTACCCCTAAAACCAAAATGGCGCTCATTTCCCGTCCCAATAACCCGGATGGGCATCAAATCAGCCGCGAGCTGGTGCGCGGCCTGTGTGAAACAGGTATTCTGGTCGCCATTGATGAGGCTTACTTTGAATTTGGTGACAGTCCGGTGGAAGATTTGTTGGACGAATATCCCAATCTGATTATCAGTCACACCTTTTCCAAGGCAATGGGTCTGGCAGGGATTCGCTTGGGCTGGATTGTTGCCCGCCCGGAACTGATTGAGGCGGTCAACCGCGTGCGCACCCCGCTCAACATTGGACTGGTGACCAAAGTCGCTGCCATTGCAGCTATCGAGGATGCCGACTACATCCGCGAAAATGTACGCAAAGTCAAGGAAGATCGGGAATTTCTTTTCAACGAGCTCAAGAAATTCCCCGGTTTTTATCCCATTCCTTCTCAGGCAAATTTTGTCATGATCCGGGTAGATAACGGCTTTAAAGCCAGTCATATTTATGAATATCTGCTTAGCAAGGGCTACATTACCCGCAGTTTTGTGAATGCGCGCGGTTTACCCGGCGATCAATACTTCCGCATCACCATTGGGACGCACGAGGATGTTGTGGGTGTGCTGAACGAACTTCGAAAGTATTTTGAGGAAAATTCCCTTCCACTCCAATCAACCACTATCTCAGAAAGGATGTCATAAACGATGAGTCGAGCAGCTGTGATTCTGGTCATGTGCGGATCTTCCATTGCCACTTCTACGCTGGCAGCAGTGAAAATTGAAGAAGAAGCCAGGAAGCGTAATGTGGCGGTGGTGGTAAAGAAAGGTAAAGTAGCCGATGCCGATGTGCTGCTGCAGTCCACCAAGGCCGATATTATCGTGGCAACGGCAGTGCTTCCGCCGCGCGATGATGTGCCGGTTTTCAATGGTGTGCCGCTGTTGACCGGTATTGGTCAAAAAGAATTATTTGATCAGATTTTCGAAGCCGTTGCCAAAATCAAGGATTAATCATCGTTTTGGGAGTGGCACAGAAGGAGGAGAGCGCGGGAAGAAACAGTACTGCCTGTTCACAAATCGGTTTGAACTTGTCGTAAATCTCATTTTTTACAAGGAAGGAATTTGGGAAGATGGACGGATTTTTTAACACCATTCAAACTTTGCTCGAGCCGGTCGTCAACCTGGGCGCATTGTTCATGATTTTTGTAGTCTTCTCGCTGATTGGGTTGATTGTCCGGTTGGGGCCGGTGCGCGCCATTCGCAACGGTTTGATGATCTCGGTCGGATTTCAGGGCGTGTATATCATTGTGGACTTCTTTCTTGCCGGGGTTGGGCCGGCGGCAACCGCGCTGACCGAGCGGTTCGGAGGCGTGTTCACCTATACCGATATTGGGTGGGGTGCCTATGCCGCCTTTGCTTTCGGCCATCCGATTGCCTACGCGGTGATTGCCATCAGCCTGGCGGTCAACTTGCTGCTGATTGTGACCAACCTGACCGATACCCTGAATCTAAATATCTGGGACACCTGGGAAGCCACCATCTGCGCGCTGATCATGCTTGCGTTGACCAACAATGTGCTGGCTTCTTTGATTGTGGCAGCCGGCTGGTGCTGGGTCAATCTCATGGTCACCGACTGGTACGCCAACAAGGGTTACCCGGAAAAGTTCTACGGTTTCAAGAACATTGCCTTTTATCAGGGTTTCAATGTGTGGTGGGGCATGTTTGCCCATGCGGTTTCTTCCCTTCTCGATAAACTGCCCTTTACTTCGTCTGCAAAATTCACTCCCGAATACGTCCAAAAGAAATTCGGCGCGATTGGTGAACCGGCTGTGCTGGGCGGTATCATCGGCTTGCTAATGGGTATTGGTGCCGGTTTCTGGTGGGGCGATATTGTCATGCTGATGATCAAACTGGCTACCGCGCTTGTGCTGCTGCCGATGATGTCGGGTATCGTCATGCAGGCACTCGTGCCGGTTTCGGAAGCGGCGGCGGCCTTTATGCAGGCGCGTACCAAAGGTAAGCAGCTGTTCATCGGCGTTGATCCGGCAATTGCGGTAGGGCACACCTCGGTGTTGGCAACCACAGCCTTGATGGTGCCGGTGATGATTGCCTGGGCGTTCATCATTCCGGGTACATTGAGCGTTCCGCTGGCGGACTTGCCTGCGCTCCTGTTCTTCTGGGTATTTGCCGCGGCGCCCAATAAGGGAGATATGCTGCGCACCTTCATTACCACGATTTTGATGGGTGGACTTGCGACCATAACCGGTATCTTTGTCGCCCCGTGGGCGGATGCAGTTGCCAAATTGCAGGGCGTGGAAGGGGTGACGGGTGCAACTTCAACCTTCCTTTACTTCTGTCAGGACATGCTGGTGACCGGCTTCCTGGGTGAGAACTTCAACACGATTGGGGTTGGCGGTGTTCTTGCCGCGATGGTCGTGATAGCAGCTATTGGAACAGCCTTCCGCCTGCGCTACAACGTACAAAAGCGCCGCTCCGCAGCGCTGGCGGCAACGGCTGATTAATTTGCTGACCCGTCGTTGAATTTATCGGTTGCCAGAAACGGGTCTCTCCTTTCAAGGCAGGCTCACTCGAATCCCCGGGTGAGCCTGCCGGTTTACCACCCGGAATGCTGATCAATTTGGCTTTTTTGTGAAATTCACCCTTGAAGTTTACCGAAAACGGATGTACAATTTGCTTATCTAGTTCTCTAGTTAACTAAATAAGCCATGGACCCTTTTCCCCTCCCGCTCGTCATTCAGCGGGACAGCGCCATCCCCATCTACCGCCAGCTCAGTTCTGCCATCCTTAAAGCCATAAAGGATGGTCAGCTTCAGCCCAATCAGCAGCTGCCCTCTGAGAATGAATTTGCCCGCCAGTTCGGCATTGTGCCGATGACCGTTCGTCAGGCGATGAACG
>NZ_JBRCOK010000126.1:0-5559 GCF_053501535.1 Bellilinea sp.
TTACGTGGGTTATTGATGCGTGCAATGGTGCGGGGTACTTTGTAGCGGCTGCGCGCCATGAAACAGATTGCCAGATTGACCTCGTCCTCAGTTGTACAGGCTGCCAGCACATCCGCCTTTTCTGCGCCAGCCTTTTCCAACACCAGCGGATCAATCGGGCGTCCTTCAAAAATTACTTCGGTGGGTAATTCTTTGTGCAAGCGAGCCAGCACATCCGAGCGATTATCAATTAATTGAACAAAATGATTTTGGGCAACCAGAATTCGCGCCAGTTGCGCGCCAGTTCTCCCGCCGCCTGCAATGATCACGTACATCTGGCTACTCCTTTTGCTCCAACAACTTTTGGCGCAAGCAATTACTGCCGTTGAAGGTCGCACTTACGTGGATGATATCGCCACCCTTGATAGTCAAACCGGATTGGGGCAGCATTGCCCGTCCGGCGCGAGTAACCGAAATCGGCAGGCATTCTTCGTCCGGCAGCAATTCTTCCAACGTTTTGCCTTCCCACCTCTCCGGAATGACAAATTCATACACTTCCACTTCGCCATTGCCTGCCGAAAAAACGGTATGAATGCCGGAATCATACAGCATTTCCTCAATGCGCTGCGCACCCCAGCTGGTTGAACTGATGACTTGCAAATCCAATTCTTCAAAGAGCACCCGGCAGCGGGGATCATAATTGCGCGCCACTACATTGGGTACATGATAAACCTCGCGGGCTACCCGCGCAACAACAGCATTGATGGCATCGGAGCTGGTAACGGCTGCCAGCGCGTCAGCCTGTTCAATGCCGGCCCGCACCAATACATCCTGAGAGAGGGCATCCCCTTCATGAATGCGGCCGGTAAAATCGGGCGGCAAATTATTGAACGAGGTTGGCGATGAATCAATCACGGCCACCAGATGACCGGCGCGGAACAGGCGGTATGCCAGTGCAGAGCCGAGTCGGCCGCAGCCGATCACAATGATTTGCATTCGTTTTTGCTTTTGTTCTATTTCTGTTTTCATCAATCCACCTGATAGGGAACACTCGTAATCACAATATCCTTGTGAAAGAGCAGCGCCATCCGCAAAGTGAGCGCAGTTTGGGTATGCAGCAAGCCTGCCCACCAGTGACGCGGCACAAATTCCGGCACGACAATGGTGATGATTTCATTCGGCTGACGCTGCGATTCAATTTCATCAATGTATTCTAACAGCGGTTCAATAAATAAACGATAGGGTGACTCAAGAATCACCAGCCGTCTTCCATCTCCCCAGATTTCCCACTTCTGACGCACCTTTTCGGCTTCCTGTGGGTCAATCGAAACATGTACGGCGGTAATATCATCAGAAAGGGTGCGGGCGTAGCGCAAGGCGGCCAGCGTGCCGCGGTGAACCCCACCAATCGGGATGATCACCCGATGGCGGGCTATCCGCGGTAACCCCCCATAATTTTCCAGCGACAATCTGACTGCCAGGTGGCGGTAATGCCGTTGGATACCGCTGAAAATCACCACCAGTGTCGGAATAATGACAATCACAACCCACGCGCCATCCACAAATTTGGTGGCAGCGAATACAAGCATCACCACCCCGGTACTAAATGCGCCAAACCCGTTAATCAGCATTTTTATCAGCCAGTTAGGGTCATAACGCAATACAGAGCCACGTTCCTTTAAGGTTTCCCCCTCTTTCAACCTGCCTATCTTCCACCAGCGGTGCGCCATGCCAGCCTGTGACAAAGTGAAGGAAAGAAAAACGCCCACCGCATAAAGCGGAATTAATCGTGTGACCGAGGCCTGAAAAATAACAATCAACAAGGTTGCCAGCATTGCCAGCAACACAATGCCGCGTGAATAAACCAGGCGGCTGCCGCGATAGGTCAACTGGCGGGGTAATAATCCATCTGTGGCAGTGATGGCGCTCAGACGGGGAAAATCGGCAAAGGAAGTATTGGCAGCCATGATCAAGATCACTGTCGTGGCAATGATTACTGCGCCATATAAACCGCCCCTCCCACCAAAAGCGGTGCGTGCCAGCTGCGAGATGACCGTTTCGGCCTCGGAGGGAACCGCCTGAATGTGAGCAGCCAAAAAGGAAATACTCAACATCAGGCTGCCTAAAATTAAGGACATGATAATGAGAGTAGTGCCGGCGTTTTTTGAACGTGGTTCACGAAATGCCGGAATACCATCCGCAATCGCTTCAATGCCGGTCAGCGCAGCCGTGCCGCTGGCAAATGCCCGCAGAATAAGAAAAGCGCCTACCCCGTAGGTAATATGTAAGGTTTCCATCGGCGGAGGATCGCTGACTACCCCCAGACTCCCAAAAACATACCGTGCCAGACCGACCAAAACAGTTCCAAACATGGCGAAGATGAAAAAGTAGGTTGGAATTGCAAAAGTCTTTCCCGACTCTTTAATCCCGCGCAGATTCACCACCATGATGAAACCGACCAATCCGACTGCTATCCAAACCCGGTGTTCAAAGAGAGAGGGGACAGCGGAAACAATTTGCGCCACCCCGGAGGAAATTGAAACCGCTACCGTCAAAATATAATCGGTCAACAAGGCTGCCGCAGCAATTTTGGCAGGTAATTCCCCAATGTTATCGCGGGTAACAATGTACGCTCCCCCGCCGTTCGGGTAAGCATGAACGGTTTGTTCATACGAAAGTGTAACAATTGCCAGTAAAATTACAATGGCAAGAGCAAGCGGGAAAACATACTGATAAGCTTGCGGCCCCAAAACCATTAAAATAACCAGCATTTCCTGGGTGGCATAAGCCGTTGAGGAAAGTGCATCGGAAGCAAAGACAGCCAAACCAATCAAAACCCCAATGGTCTGGTGAGGGGCATCTGCGGTTGGTAAGGGTCTGCCAATCAGCCACGTGCGCCAGCTTTTTTTAGGCTTGACTTCTGTTTCTCGACGAAGTACAGTAGTACCGGTTTGATCCTCAATATTCATTTGTTCTCAAAACGCCTTTACATTCAGACGCAATCCTTCAATCCGTATCAACAAAGCACAAGATTATAATAGCATTTGTTGCCGGGGTCAATTATAATTTTAGTCAAGGAAATTGGATGAACAACTTCCTTGCAATTTCCAAAGAAATATGATGCTCTCAGATAAAAACCCCAAAATTCCTCTACAAGAATTCATCCCAGCCATATTTCCAATGGTTGGAGCAATTTTGGGATTGATCTTTCCCTTCCTGATCACTGCAATCTGGCTGCTTTCGGCAGGGGAGGTACTGACACCAAACAACTTCCTGACGGCTCAATTCAACGAACCGGTTTTATGGCTGGTTGACCTTTTCTCGGCGTTCATCGTCCTTTTGAATATCGTCAATACTTATCAGCAAATCAGTGCCATCCGTCAGGGCCAGCGTCTCAAGGGCGAACTCGCTCAACGGACAAGCGAACTTTACGCGATCAAGGAAGTCTCTCAGCGGGAAATTTTGGAGCGGCATCAGGCCGAAGCCAACATCATACGCGCAAAGAAGGAATGGGAAGCAACCTTCGATGCCATCTCCGACCTGATCTTACTGACCGATTCGAACGGCAAGATCATCCGCTGCAACCGCGCCACTACCCAAACCCTGAAAACCTCATATGCCGATTTGATCGGTAAAAATATCGAAGAAGTTTTTCCGGGAGTCATCGAACCGGTGCAAAAAAAGGCTCTCACCAAAACTCAGGTCATTCCCATGCCGTCTTTGTATGGCTGGTTTGAAGTAACCGGTTTCCCCTTCCAGGATGGTGAAAATCAGCAAGGCATTATCTATATCTTCCATGATATTGCCCAGCGCAAAAAAGCCGAGGCAGAAATTCAACGGCAGAAACAATATTTTGAAAGTATCTTCCAGAATAGCCCGGTAGCCATTGTTACTCTCGATTTGAACGGCCACATCGTCGCCTGCAATCCGGCATTTGAGCGGCTTTTCGGTTACACACAGGCAGAAGTACTCGGTGGAAAACTGGATGAGATCATCACCTCCAGAGAATTTCGCGATGGCGCTTTTGAATTCAGCCGTCGTGTGCGCCAGGGCGAACTGATTCACAGCGTCAGCAAACGCCAGACCCGCCGCGGCGAATTGATTGATGTCGAAATCTTCGGAGTGCCGGTCATCGTTAACGGCCAGGAAGTCGGGGTTCTTAACCTGTATCACAACATCACCGAACTGGTACGCGCCCGCCAGAAAGCCGAAGAGGCCGATCTGGCTAAAAGTGAGTTTCTGGCAAACATGAGTCATGAGATTCGCACACCGCTCAACGGTTTGATCGGCATGCTTAACCTCGCTTTGGATACACCGCTCAACTCCGAACAAAGCGAATATCTCAATGCAGCACTGGAAAGCGCCGAGTCGCTGCTTAACCTGATCAGTGATATTCTCGATCTGTCGAAAATTGAAGCCGGAAAGATGGAATTGGAAACCACCGACTTCAACTTGCGTACCATCGTTGAAAATGTGGCTGTCAATTTCTCGCAGCGCGCCGCCGCCAAAGGGTTGGAACTGGTTTGCCTGATTGACCCGCAAACCCCCGTCCTGCTGCGCGGGGATCCCAACCGTCTGCGTCAGGTGTTGAATAATCTGGTTGGTAATGCTGTAAAATTTACCGAGCAGGGGGAAATTGTCATCACGGTTCAACCCATTGCTCAAACCAGCTCGCAGGCCACCATTAGCTTCTCGGTGCGCGATACCGGCATTGGCATTCCTTTAGACCGTCAGGCGCATATTTTTGAACGCTTTACGCAGGCGGATATGTCAACGACCCGTAAATATGGCGGTTCGGGGCTTGGGCTGGCTATCTCCACCCAGCTGGTTGAACTGATGGGCGGGAAAATCTCCCTGATCAGTGAACCGGGCAGCGGCAGCACCTTTTCCTTCAGCGCCGTCTTTTACCGTCAGGAAGTTCCGGAACAACAGCCGCGCGAACTGATTGCGCTTTCTCACCGAAAACATGTCCTGCTTGCCGATCCAAATGCTTCCAGCCGTCAATCCCTGCGGATGGAACTGGAAAAAGTGGGGTTTGCGGTCAGCGAATGTGAGGATCGCGAATCGTTTATGGGTATGCTGCAATCTGCCGATAACAATCGCGCCCCGGTGCAACTGGCTATGATAGATTACCGGCTTCTCCTGGTCAATGGCCAACCCAGCCTGCCTGCGGATTTTGAACCGTTGATCAACAACAACCTTAAGATCCTGGTTTTGACCTCACTTGGCACTCACGTTTCCCAGGAAGACTGTCACCGTATCGGTTGTACGGCAACACTGATCAAACCTGTTCGTCAACAGGCGCTTTACAATGCTTTGCTAGCCGCCCTTTCCATCACACAGCCCGTCGAATCCGCCGTAAAACCACCCGCCGAAAGCCGTCCAACTGCTTTCGGATTACGGAGTTCCATTCCCCGCCATATCCTTCTCGTTGAAGACAATCCGGTCAATCGCAAAGTAGTGGTCAATTTGCTGACCAAATTTGGGCACACGGTGGAAGAAGCCGAAAATGGCCGCATTGCAATGGAAAAAACCGCACAGAAGAATTACGACCTGATCCTGATGGACATCCAGATGCCC
>NZ_JBRCOK010000127.1:0-5813 GCF_053501535.1 Bellilinea sp.
GTGCATGAATTGCTGCGCTGGCCGATGCGCGAATTGCACGTCACCCTGCCGGTGCGCATGGATGACGGCACGGTGCGCATCTTTCACGGTTTCCGTGTCCAGTACAATGATGCGCGCGGCCGCCAAAGCCCGGCAGGTGGATTTGCACGGCGCAACCACGGCCAATCAGGGCTACGGCAACGCCGGCTCATTTGCTCACAAACTGGGCGGTGAGCTGCTCGGCTTGAAGGTGGTAGCGGTTTCCGATTCGCGCGGCGGCATTTACAATCCCGCCGGCCTGGATTACGCGGCGGTGCTGGCGCATAAGCAGCGCACCGGCTCGGTCATCCACTTTCCCGGCGCGCAGCCGATCAGCAATGCCGAACTGCTGGAACTGAACGTGGATGTGCTGATTCCGGCAGCGCTGGAAAATGCCATCCATGGGGAAAATTGCGAGCGCATCAAGGCGCGTTTCATTGCCGAACTGGCCAACGGCCCAACCACGCCAGAGGCGGATGCGGTGCTGTTTGCAAAAAACATCACCGTCCTGCCAGATTTTTTATGTAACGCCGGCGGTGTGACCGTTTCGTACTTTGAAATGGTGCAAAATGCCTACGGCTACTACTGGGACGAAGGCGAAGTGCATCAGCGCCTCGATCAGCGCATGACTGCCGCCTTCTGGAAGGTGCATGAGGTGGCTCAGCAGCATGGCGTTGACTACCGCAAGGCGGCCTATCTGGTGGCGGTCAGCCGGGTAGCGGAGGCGGTTCGGCTGCGCGGCTGGGCGTAAAATCGGTTGGGAGAGGGTATAATTTTCAGCATTCGCCAAAGTTTGCTGAAAGAAACCCTTTTCTCACAGGCGGTGAGGTATGTCGGTCATTCCCCCCGAGTCATCCAAAATTCTGGAAATTCACCTGCTGCTGGCGCAGTATCCGCTGCTGGCTTCACCCATCCGGCGGCGCATGCGCGAGGAGTTGTTCCAACGCGGCATCATCTCCCCGGAGCGATTTGAGCAGGAAATCCGCGAAAAGGCGATTGAATCGCAGAAGCGCGAAGGGTTGGGGGATGACCAGCGCCCCGAAGACAGCGAACAGTGGGAACTGCGCTATCACCGCATCCGCCGCATTCTGACGGATTTTTACTTTGCCTACAACCTGCCCATCGAATTGCTGCACAAGATTGTGGACGATGTGCTGGCTGACCGCGGCGGCGAACGCCCCCCGGTCGGATCGGAAATCAGCCTGCGGTTCAACCCGGAACTGGCTCCGTTGGAGATGGTGCTGCGCCAGGCAGAAGCCTACGAGGCTTTGCCGCCCGAACAGCGCGCTCAGGTGCAGCACCATCTCGAAGAACTGCGCGTGGTGCTGCTCAAGAGCCTGCTCAGCGACCAGCTCGGCTTCATCCGCATTGCCAAGCACTGGTTTACGGCTGCCGATTTTGGTGAAATCATCCGCCGCCGCATCGGCAGCGGAAAAATCGGCGGCAAAGCCGCCGGCATGCTGCTGGCGTACAAAATCCTGCAGGCTGCTGCCCCGCACATTGCCGGGCGAATCACCCTGCCGCGTTCGTACTTCATTGGTGCGGATGTATTCTACGACTTCCTCGCCCTCAACGATCTGGAATATGTCAACCAGAAGTACAAGTCGGAGGAGCAAATCCGTCAGGAGTACCCCTTCATCCAGGAAAAATACGCCAGCGGACGATTCCCGGAAGAAATTGCCGATCAACTGCGCGATCTGCTGCGTGAGGTGGGCAACACCCCGCTGATTGTGCGCTCCTCCAGCCTGCTGGAGGATAACTTTGGCGCATCGTTTGCCGGCAAGTACCTGAGCGTGTTTTGCCCCAATCAGGGCACGCTCAAGGAAAATCTGCGTGACCTGACGCTGGCCATCCGCCGGGCGTATGCCAGCATCTACAACCCGGATGCGCTCTCGTACCGCCGCCGCATGGGATTGCTGGACTACGACGAGCGCATGGCGATCCTGATTCAGGAAGTACAGGGACAGGCTTACGGCGGTTACTACTTCCCATCTGCAGCCGGCGTGGCCTATTCGTTCAGCCCGATTGTGTGGAACCCCCGTCTGCGGCGGGAGGAGGGCTTTGCCCGCCTGGTGATCGGGCTGGGGACGCGCGCGGTGGAACGCACACCCAACGACTACCCGCGCCTGATCGGCCTCAGCCACCCCACCTTGCGCCCGGAGGTGACGCCGCAGGCAATCCGCCAGTACTCCCAACACTTCATGGATGTGATTGACCTGCAGCACAACACACTGGTCAGTCTGCCGGTACAGCAGGTGCTCGGCGCGGATTTTCCCGCCCTGCGCTGGGTCATTTCGGTGGACGATGGCGAGACCATCCGCCCGCCGCTGACGCTGGGTCTTTCATTGCAATCACAGCAGTTTGTGGTTACTTTTGAACGGCTGCTGCAAACCGACTTCGTCCCCTTGCTCAAAACCATCCTCAGCCAGCTGGCCGAGGAATACCACTCGCCGGTGGATGTGGAATTTGCCCTTACCATTCAACCCGGCGAAGGCGGTAAACCCGACCTGACCTTTCACCTGCTGCAATGCCGCCCGCACCACAGCTGGAACGCTGACCGAATGGTGCGTCTGCCGGAACATTTGCAGCCGGCCGATATTCTGCTGGTCAGCAACCGCATGGTGCCGCTGGGGGTGGTGGAAGGCATCGAGTACATCGTCTTTGTTGACCCGGAAAAATACTACCGCCTCCCCTCGGCGCATGATTACAGCGAAACGGCGCGCCGCATCGCGCAGCTAAACCAGGCGCTGGCAGGCAAAAACTTCATCCTGATTGGGCCGGGACGTTGGGGTTCGACCGACTTCATGCAGGGCGTGCCGATCACCTATGCCGATATTTTCAACACCCGCGCGCTGGTCGAACTGACCAGCCGTAAGGGAGGCTACGCCTCCGAGCCGTCCTACGGCACGCATTTCTTTCAAGACCTGGTCGAGTCGGGCATTTTCCCGCTGGCGGTTTCGGCGGAAGAAAAAGAGGATTTTTTGAACGTTTCATTTCTGCAGCAGGCAACTGACCAGCGGTCAGTATGGATTGCTGACCAATCCCCCGCGCTGGAGTGTATCAAGGTCATTCACATCCCGGCAGAACGTCCGGGGCAACTCCTGGAAATCCGCATGGACGGAAACAAAGGCATAGGTTACTTCAAACCTGTGACCGAACATCTTTAGAAAGTTGAGGTTGTTTGAGAAGTGGTCAATGGTAATCCGCACAATCTGGTGATGAAATTCGGCGGCACATCCGTGGGCAGCCCGCAGGCCATGCGCCAAACCGTGGAAATTATTGTGGGTCAGAAGCAGCGCTCACCTTACCTGACGGTGGTCACTTCGGCGCTTTCCGGCATAACCGACATCCTGCTGCGCAGCGCAAACGCTGCTGCGCGCGGCGATGCGGAAGTGTACCAGCAGGCGACCCAGACGCTGACAGCCCGTCACGAGGAAATTTTGAACGCGCTGATTCACGATCCCAACCGCGCCGCCGCTGTGCGCGCCGAAATTCAGCAAATGATCGGCGATTTTGCGTCGCTGTGTCTGGCAATCTACATTCTGGGCGAAGCCACTCCGCGCGCCCTGGACGCCGTTTCCTCACTGGGTGAACGCATGGCAGTACGCCTGTTAGCCGCTGCCCTGCAAGAACAGGGCTGCCCGGCTCAGGTGGTGGAGGCAACCAGCCTGATCATCACCGATGATCACTACCAATCGGCCTACCCGGACTGGGCGGCAACTCAGGCGGCGGTGCGGGCGGTGCTTCCGCCTCTCCTGCAAAGCGGCATCGTCCCGGTGGTGACCGGCTTCATCGGCGCAACCCGGCAAGGAGTGGTCACCACCCTCGGCCGCGGCGGTTCGGATTACACCGCTGCCCTGTTGGGGGCAGCCCTGCCCGCCGACGAAGTCTGGATCTGGACGGATGTGGATGGGGTGATGAGCGCGGATCCGCGCATTGTCCCCGAAGCCCACACCATCGAAGAATTGACCTTTCGTGAAGTGGCGGAACTGGCCTACGCCGGCGCCAAAGTACTGCACCCCAAAACCATCCGTCCGGTCATCGAGGCCGGCATCGGTTTGCGGGTGCTGAACACCTTTAACCCGACTCACCCCGGCACACGCCTGGTCGCCGAAAAGCCCCCCGAAAATCATTCCAGCATCGTCAAATCGGTGACCGCCATTCGCGGTATGAAACTGGTCACCGTGGAGGGGCGCGGCATGCTGGGTGTACCGGGTGTGGCGGCGCGTACCTTTGCGGCGATTGCCTCCACCGGCACCAACATCTCGCTTATCTCGCAGGCTTCCTCCGAGCAGGCCATTTGCATTGCCGTGCCGGCGGATGCGGCTGAGCGGGTGATTGCCGCCATTCAGGACGAGTTTTACCGCGAAATTCAGGGCAAGGATATTGACCGCGTTTGGGCAACCGACGAGGTGGTCATTGTTACGGTTGTGGGTGAAGGAATGCGCAGCACACCCGGCGTGGCCGGCAAGGTTTTCAGTGCACTGGGCGAGCAGCGCATCAATGTGATTGCCATTGCGCAGGGTTCATCGGAAGTATCCATTTGTTTTGTACTGAGGGCTGAGGACACTCAAGCGGCCGTGCGTACCTTACACCGTCAGGTCATTCCCCATCAGGAGGTGCAGGCATGAATAAAATACCCGTTGCAGTGCTGGCGGCTACCGGCAGCGTTGGGCAGCGTTTTGTGCAGCTGCTGGATCATCATCCCTGGTTCGAGGTGGTGGCACTGACCGGCTCGGAGCGCGGTCATGGTAAAACCTACGGGGAGGTGTGCCGCTGGCTGCTGGCAGAGCCAATGCCCGACTGGGCAGGAAAGATGCCTGTCCTGCCCAGTGAAGCCGCTTCGCTCAACGGCGCCCGCCTGGCGTTTTCGGCGCTGCCGGCTGATACCGCCCGTCAGGTTGAACCGGCCCTGGCGCAGGCCGGTATTTGCGTTTGTTCGAATGCCTCCGCCTTTCGGCGCGAGCCGGATGTGCCGCTGCTGATTCCGGAGGTAAATCCGGAACATGCCCGCCTTGTGGAGGTACAGCGCAAACGGCGCGGTTGGAGCGGCTGGATTGCAACCAACCCCAACTGCACCAGCACCGGCATGACCATCGCCCTCAAAGCGCTGCAGGATGCCTTTGGCTTGAAACGCGTGTTTGCCGTTTCCATGCAGGCGCTCTCCGGGGCGGGATACCCCGGCGTTGCCTCGCTGGATATTGCCGATAATGTTGTTCCCTTCATCGGCGGCGAAGAGGAGAAGGTGGAATGGGAGCCGCGCAAAATGCTCGGCAAACTGGAAGGCGGGGAGGTGCACCTTGCCGAAATTGGCATTTCGGCGCACACCAACCGCGTTGCAGTGACCGACGGTCATTTAGTGTGCCTGACGGTGGAACTGGCGCAGCGCGCCACACCTGAACAGGCTGCCGCCGTGCTGGCCGCTTTCCAGGCCCCGCCGCCGGTGGCTGAGCTGCCTTCAGCAGCCCGCCCGGTGATTCAGGTGCGCGAGGAGGAGAACCGTCCCCAACCGCGCCTTGACCGCATGACCGGCAGGGGCATGACCACCGTGGTTGGCAGGCTGCGTTCCGACCCGCTCTTCGATTTGCGCCTGGTGGTGCTTTCGCACAACACCATTCGCGGCGCGGCCGGCGGCTCACTGCTCAATGCCGAATTAATGGTGCAGGCCGGCTATCTTTCATAAGAAAACGTCATTTCGGGTAATTTCTCCCCCTCCCACCTCCCCCAAAATCGCCCCTGCGATTTTGGGGGAGGCAGGAGGGGGCAAAAAGGATTTGTCCCGAACTGACGTCAGT